>NZ_JAFMFX010000091.1:0-5250 GCF_017855895.1 Vulcanococcus sp. CPBay_Sum15L08_68
TCGCTGGCCTCGGGGTGTTGCTCTGCCTGGCCGGGGCGCTGCTCCTGCTCCCCGGAAACCTGCTCCCACTCGAGATCCCGCCCCTGGCGCCAGCACTGCTGGGTCTTGCGGCCCTGGCCCTGGGCCTGAGCTGGGCGCTGCTGCCCCAACAACGGACCCCGAAACGCGTCCTGGCCGCCGTGTTGATCGGCCCCTGGCTGGCCCTGAGCCTGCTGGTGCAGGGGGGCCTGTTCAGCGATCGCTCTCCAGGGCTGCGCCAGGCCCTCAGCGATGGCGCGATCCAACCGCTGCTGGCCGCAGAACCGGTGGCCGTCATCAGCGGCAGCCCCCTGAGCGGCCAGGCCCATGCCCAACTGATCCTGCTGGCCCTGGGGACTCCGCAGTTGGGAGCAAAGGTGGAGAGCGCGGCGGCGCTGGAGCCAGGCCGCTTGGCCTGGATTGAGACAGCGGCCCTGCAGGATTCCGCCAATCGGGAGCTGATCCCCCTGGCCTCGGGCGATGATCTGGCCCCATGGACCTTGGTACGCAGCCCCAGCGGCAACTGAACCGGCGTGATGGCCTGCTGCTGCTGGCCCTCTGGCTGCTCTGCCTGCTGCTGGACGGCCTTTGGATTCAGCAGCACCAGGCCCCGCCGGCCTGGGACCAAGGCGATCACCTCAGCCGCGCCCTGGGGGTCTGGCAGGTCCTGAGCCAGCCGGCCCCCTGGAGCGGGGACTGGTGGCACAGCCTCTGGGCCCAGGCCCCCAGCTACCGCGGCCCGCTGACCTACGTGCTCAGTGCACCCGTTCTGCAGCTGCTCGGCCCGAGCTTCAGCAGCGCCATGGCCTCCGGCGCCGTCTTCAACGGGATCCTGCTGCTGAGCTGCTACGGCCAAGGCCGGCAACTGCACAGCCGCCGCGCGGGGCTCTGGGCCGCCCTGTTTGTGGCGACAGCCCCGGCCCTGCTGAATCAACGCACCGACTACCTGATCGACCTGAGCCTGACGGCGGTCATGACCGGCAGCTGGTGGATCCTGAGCCAGCGGCGCTGGTTTGCAGCCGGCCGTCGCTGGCTCTGGACCGTCCTCAGCGGAATCGGACTGGGGCTGGTGGCCCTGACCCGGCCGACGGGCTTGGTGCTGCTCTGGCTCCCCCTGCTGCTGCTCCTGATCGGGGGCCTGCGCGAAGCGCGCCGCGGCCAATGGCGGCCTTTGCTGCAGGGCGCCACGGCCAGCGTCATCGCCTGGCTCCTGGTCTGGCCCTGGTTCAGCCAGAACTGGCTGACCATCCTGAGCACGATCAACAAAGCGCGCCAGTGGGGGGTCGCCTACCAGGACGGCCTGGAGGCCAACAGCCTGGAGGGTTGGCTCTACTACCTGAAATTGCTGCCGGCGATGCTCGGCAGCAGCCTGACGGCCCTGGTGCTGGTGGGCGGAGTCATCGCGCTGGTGGAGCGCAGACCGCAACTCAACCCAGACAAGGCCTGGCTGATCTGGTGGCTGAGCTTTCCCCTGGGGGGACTGCTGATCTGCATCCTGATGACCAGCAAGGACTTCCGCTTCGTCCTGCCCCTGCTGCCGCAGCTGGCCATTGCCTTGGCCCTGATCGTCGCCAGCGTCGAGCGCCGCTGGGCACCCCTTTGGCAGGGGGCGCTGGTGCTGGTCGCGCTGCTGGGGGCGCTCTGGAGCCAATTCGGCTGGGGGCCCAAGCTCAGCAGCTTTCCGCCCCATCGCCCGAACCCCCAGGGGGGCTGGCCCATCGAGGCGATCGTGGCCCGCGTCCGCAGCACCAGCCCCAATCAGCTCTCGACCCTGGCGGTGCTCCCGGACAGTGAAGGGCTCAACGCCTTCAACCTCGAAGCCGAGGGACGGCGCCAGCAGTTCCGCCTGGCCGCCCGCCAGACCGTGGCCCCCAAGGAGCGGCTGGAAGAAGAACTCAGCAACTTCGACTGGTTCCTGCGTAAGGGCGGGGACCAGGGGGTGATGAGCGATGAACGGCAGGCCCGCCAAAGCGAACTGCTGCAGAACTCAGCGCACTTCGAGCAGGTGGGCAGCTGGCCCCTGCCCGATGGCAGCCAGGCGCAACTGCTGCGCCGCAAGCAACTGAGCGTGCGCACCGCAGCAATCACCTGCCCGGCCCAGCTCAGCGGCTCGATCACAGCCATTCCAGGCGGCCTGGACATCCGGGTCTCAGGCCCCAGCACCGCCCTGCAGGGATCCAAGCTGCTGCTGACCCTCCGCCAGGGGGAGCAACGGCTCGAAGCCGACCAGGCCCTGGGCCAAGGCCTGCTGCGGTTGCCGAAGGGATGCCTCGAGGTTCAGCAACAGCTGGCCCTGAGTGACGATGCCAGCAGCGACGGGGCCTGGAGCGCTGAGCTGCAGCTGCTGAAGGCCAATGGCCAGCGGCAGGCCATCCAGCTGCCGGCCGATCGAGCGGTGCTGCTGCAACCGGGGCAGGGCGATCCCGGTGAACGCACGGCCAACCGCGTCGCCCTGCTGCGTCAGCTGGGGGAACAACTGCGCCGCGGCGAACTGGACAGCCTCTTCTCCAAGGTCGGACAGCTCAACCAAAGCGACCCGGAGCAGGTCTATCTGAGCGACGCCGAGGCGATCCTGCGGGCTCGGCTCCAGGACGATCCCGGTGACCTGAACGACCTCTACAGCCTGGCTCTGGCCCAGGCCCTGCAGCGCCACGCCGGCGATGCGGCGCAGACCTTGACCCAGATCAAGGCCCTGGATCCCTCCAATCCGAATGCACTGCTGGGGCTTGGAGTCGTGGAGCTTTATCGCTTTCGGCCCGCCCAAGCGCAGGTCGCGCTGGATCAAGCAGCGAAGATGAGCCCCAACAACTCCACCCTGCGCACCCTGCGCATCGTGGCCAGTGCCCTGCGCCTGGATCTGCCCCAGACCCTCCACCTGCTTCGTTCATGACCGCCTCGAGCCAGCAGATCCACTTCCGCCAGCGCAACCGCACCTATTACGCCGACCTGGAGCGTCTGCACCAACTGCTGGTGCCACCGGGCCTGCGGGTGCTGGAGGTGGGCTGCGGCAGCGGCGATCTGCTGGCCCATCTGCAACCGGCCCATGGGGTGGGCATCGAGCTGGATCCAGATGTCGCCGCTGTCGCCCGTGAGCGGCACCCCGAGCTGCGGATCCTGGCGGCCAACGCCGAGACGATGACCCCGGCGTCCATCGGCGAAACCCAGCCGTTCGATGTGATCCTGCTGCCGAACACCCTGAACACGCTGCAGGACGTGCAAGGGGTGCTGGAGCGGCTTGAGGCCTTCTGCCACCCGCGCACACGCCTGGTGGTGAGTTTCCACAATTGGCTCTGGCAACCGCTGCTGAAGGCCGCCGAGCGCCTGGGGCAACGGCAACCGCAACCGCCTGAGAGCTGGCTGACCCCCAACGACGTCCGCAACCTGCTGGATCTTGCGAGCTGGGAGGTGCTCAAAGAGGGCCAGCGCTGCCTGATCCCCCGCCAGATTCCGCTACTCACACCCCTAGCCAACCGTTGGCTGAGCCAACTGCCGCTGATCGACAACCTGGGGCTGACCCATTGGATGGTGGCCCGGCCGGCCCGTCAGCAGCGCCAGAACCCCAGCGTCAGCGTGGTCATCCCGGCCCGCAACGAAGCCGGAAACATCGCACCGGCGATTGAGCGGTTGCCGGAACTGGGCCGCTTCACCGAGGTGATCTTTGTCGAGGGGCATTCCTCCGACAACACCTGGGAGGAGATCGAGCGGGTCTGCGCGACCTATCAGGGGCCCATGCGCCTGAAGAAATTCCGCCAGACCGGCAAGGGCAAAGCCGATGCGGTCTGGCTGGGCTTTGATCAGGCCGAGGGGGATGTGCTGATGATCCTCGATGCCGATCTGACCGTCAGGCCGGAGGATCTGCCGCGCTTCGCCCAGGCCATGGCCGATGGACGCGGGGAGTTCGTCAACGGCTGCCGCCTGGTCTACCCCCGCAGCTGGGAGGCGATGCCGCCGCTGAACACGGCCGCCAACCGCTTTTTTGCCGCCGCCTTCTCCTGGTTGCTGCGTCAACGGCTCAAGGACACCCTCTGCGGCACGAAGGTGATCTGGAAGGACGACTACGAACGGCTCAAGGCCGGTCGCAGTTACTTCGGTGACTTCGACCCCTTTGGAGACTTTGACCTGCTGTTTGGCGCCAGCAAGTTGAACCTAAAGATCGTGGAAGTCCCGGTTCGCTACCAAGAGCGCAGCTACGGCAGCTCGAACATCGCCCACGTCAAAGAGGGCCTGATCCTGGGTCAGATGTGTCTCTATGCCGCCCGCAAGTTGAGGTTCATTCCCTGATGCGGCGCCGTTGGCTCTTCGGGCTGGTCGCAGCCCTGGCGATTTATCTCGGGCTGACCACGGCCTTTGGCATCCAGGAGGTCAGCGCGACCCTGGGCCAACTGCACTGGCGCTGGTGGATCCTGGCGCCCGCCATCTGCCTGGGTAGCCATCTGGTGCTGATCGGGCGCTGGTCCTATTACCTGCGCCAACTGGGCTTTCCCCTGCCCCTGAAACCCGCCGCCAAGATCTACGCCGCCGGCCTGGCCTTGATTGCCGCCCCCGGCCGCAGCGGCGAGGCGGTGCGCGGCCTCTGGCTGCAGCGGCGCCACGGCTTCCCGCTGACCGTGGGTGTGGGCATCACCCTGGCCGAGCGCCTGGCGGATCTCGCCAGTGCGCTACTGGTCCTCAGCTGGGGCCTTGGGGAGCAGGTCTGGATCGCCATGCTGATTGGCCTGGCGGTCCTCGGGGTCGGTGGCTGGGTACTGACCCACCCGCGGGTCCTGCGGCGCCTGGAGCATTGGCTCGAGAGCCTGCCCCTGCATCAACGCTGGAACGGCCTGATTCGGCTGCTGCGGGAAGCGCTGCTGGCCATGGGCCGGATGCGCCAGTTGATGAAACCCAAGCCCCTGATCGCCGGCACCCTGCTGGCCTGCGTCTGCTGGATGATTGAGGCGGGCCTGCTGGTGGCGCTCTATCACGCCCTCGGCGTTGAGCTGAGCCTGCACCAAACCGCCGTGATCCGAACCGCGACGGGCCTCGGCGGGGTGATCTCGCTGCTGCCGGCCGGTTTGGGCACCAGTGAGGCCACCTCGATTGGCCTGGCGATGCTCTACGGCGCCGATCGCTCCCAGGCCCTGGCGGTGACGCTCCTGCTTCGTCTCTGCACCCTCGCCATCCCCTGCCTAGTCGGAGTCCTGGCGTTGATGCGCCAACCGGATCTCAGCCGAGCCGCGGAATCACGCTGAGGGC
>NZ_JAFMFX010000092.1:0-5204 GCF_017855895.1 Vulcanococcus sp. CPBay_Sum15L08_68
CGCCGGTGCGGAAATCGGTTTCGGTCCACTGGCTCAGGAACACGTTGTCGTTCTCGACCGAGACGTGTGCAAGGGCCAGGGAGAGGGGGGCAGGGCCGCGCACCACCTTGCCGGTGTTGTCGTACTGCGAGCCGTGGCAGGGGCACATGAACTTGTTGGCCGCTGCGTTCCAGGGCACAACGCAACCCAGGTGGGTGCAGATGGCATTAATGCCGTAGCTGCCGATGGCATCACTGCCTTCGACGATCAGGTAGGTGGGGTCGCCCTTGAGGCCCTGCACCAGGTTGCGATCACCCTCGCGGTGGTCGCTCAGCCAGCCACTGGCGGTGACGGAGTTACCCAGCTCGTCCTTGGCGGCCGTACCACCGCCGGAGCCAGCGGCCTTCGGGGGGATGAAGTAGTTGGCCACCGGGTAGAGGGCGCCAAGGGCAACTCCGGTCACCGAACCGAAGGTCAGCAGGTTCATGAACTGCCGGCGACCCATTCCGGGGACATCACCGCTCGAGGCGCTCGCTGGGATTTGGGTCATACGGGGCGGCCTGCAGCCACATCGACGTGGGGGCCATTATGGACCTTGTCGTTCCCGCAACGGGCCCGAACTGCAGGCAGGTGGCCGAAGCCTGCAACATGCTGTTGCGAGGGCGTCTTGCTTTGCCTTGCTGTGACTGAGTCACCTGCCGCTCCCCTGGCCACTGCGGAGATCCTTGAGACCCTGCGGGGCCGTTGGCAGGCCTCCTACGACCTACAGCTGACGTCCCGGCGCGGTCGCCTTTATTTGCAGGTGATGTGGGCGTACCTCGAGCAGCAATCCTTTCCCCTGGATGCCGAGCAGTACACCGCCAAGCTCGACGAGCTTGTGGCCACCCTCAATGGGCTTGGTGTGGCCGGACAGGTGCGCCAATGGCTCACCACCACCAATGACAAACCCCGCCTGGGTAAGGCGATGAACCTGGCCCTGGAGCTTCCTGAGGGGCGGGCGAGTGAGTTCCTGCTCTGATCTAGGCCGGCCGTTGGACCACCCGAGCCAGGCCAACACCGACGAGGTAGAGCGCCGTGATGGCGCCACTGAGCAGCAGCATCGTGATCGGGTCCGTCGAGGGGGTCAGCACAGCCCCGGCCAGGGCGGAGGCCATCACCACAAAACGCCAGGCCGAGAGCATGGACTCTGAGCGCACGAGTCCCAGGGCCGCCAGCAGCATCTGCAGCACGGGTAGTTGGAAGGCCAAAGCGGTGGCCACCATCAACAGCAGCACGAAGTCCAGATAGCGCTCGATGGACCACAGCGGCTCAACGACATCCGCGCCGTAACTCACGAGGAAGTTCAGGGCGGCTGGAACCAGGGCCCACCAGGCAAAGGCCAGGCCCGCCAGAAAGAGCACCGCGGACCCCGCGACCGCTGGAGCCACGAGCTTTTGTTCCCTGCGGGTCAGGCCGGGTAGGACGAAGGCCAGGCCTTCGTAGAGGACGTAGGGCAGGGCCAGGGTGAGACCGGCGTAGCCCGCCACTTTCAAAGAGACCAGCAGGAATTCCCCCGGTGCCAGCTGCAGGAAGTGAATGCCGTGGGCGGGTACCTCAAGCAGGCGCACCAGCGGCCGGACAAACAGCAGACACGCGGCCGCGCCAACGACCACCGCAAGCAGGCTGCGCAGGACGCGGCTGCGCAACTCCTCGAGGTGCCCAACGAGGGTCATCTCCACCTCGGAGGGGAAGTCCTCTTGGACTTCAGCGGCCGGAATCTTGATGGGAGGCGGCGGCGCGACTCCAGCGGGGCGACCGTCAGGGCCCTGGGGTTGATCGCTCATGACTGTTGCTCCCCACTGAGGCTAAGGGGTTTGCCGCGCAGTAGTGCCTCAGCGGCGTCGGGGTCAGCCCAGAGGACTTCCCCGCCGCGGTGCCTGACCGTGCCTGGACCCGCCCCCGGGATCCGCTGCAACTGCTCACAGGGGGTCATGACCACCGCCACCTGGCGATTGCCGCGGGCACGGCTGAAGTGGGCCGCCAGGCTGGCCGCCGCCTGCAGATCGCTGTCCTCCGCAGGGGCGACTGAACTCTTCAGCACCACATGGCTACCGGGGCACTCCTGGGCGTGGAACCAGAGATCCCCCTTGCGGGCCTGTTGGAGGCTGATCCATTCGTTCTGGCGGTGATTGCGGCCAACTTGGATCGTCAGTCCCCTTGGGCTGGTGACGGATAGGGGGCTGGGATCCCCCTGCGCTCGCCTGCGTTCCTTGCGGTTGCTGGGTTGGCGTTGCCAGAGCCTCTCGCTGTCCTCTTCGAGGGCCTGCAGTTGCAGGAGCCCGTTGGCGGGGTCCCATTGGCACTCGAGCTGGATGAGCTCCAGGAAGGTCAGGCTTGCCTCCAGTTGCTCAAGTTGCTGCTGGTGCTGGGCCAGTCGGGGGGTGATGGCGGCCACGGAGCGCCGCAGACGCCGCGCTTTTTTGTAGAGCTTCTGGGCCTCGTTCACCGTGTCTCGGCTGGGGTTGGCTTGGCAGAGCAGGGCGTCGGCCTGCTCCTGGAGTCCAGTGCTGTTGCCGACTTGATCCAGGAGCGCTTGCTGTTGCTGCTGTTGCTGCCGTTCGCGCTCCAAGGCCCGCTCGAGCCGCTGCTTGAGGGCCTGCTGCCGCTGTTGAAAGGTCCTGGCTTGCAAGCGATCGCGGTGATAGCTCGCCAGCTGGGCGTTGAGGCTGTCTGGCTGCTCTGGTGCGCGCTCGCTGCTCCAACAGCAATACCCCCCGCCCTCGTCCAGGCGGAATACGAAACGTTCCTCCTCCAGGGCCTCGAGCCAGAGCTGCCAGCGCTGCCAGAGCTGGTCCCAGGTCACCGGGCTGAGGCCCTGTGCGGGTTGATCGAGTAGGTCATCGCCGAGTCCCGCGACCAATTGGCGCGCGAGCGCTGGGCTGATGCCTTGATAGGCGCTGGGCAGGGCGCGTTTTAGCGGCAGCGGCAGCAGTTGCAGTTCGCTTTTCCAGTGCTCAAAGCTCTCGCTGCGGCTGGGGCAGCGACCGCCCATGGGCGGTGGGGCGCTGTAGAGATCGCCGGTGCTGATCGGCCTTAGGCGGGACTGGTTATCGCGGACCTGCCGGGCCACGGCCACGACCCTGCGGTCTTGATCCAGCAGGAAGACATTGCTGTGGCGGCCCATTAACTCCAGGACCAGGCTCCGCTGGGCCGGCTCCCCCGGCCTGGTGGCGAAGTCCAGTTCCACCACCCGCTCCCAACCGTCTTGTTGGAGGCCGGTGAGCGCCAGCCCGCTCAGTCCGTGCTGGAGCTGTTGCGCCAGGGTGCTGCCATCGCCCTGTTTGGGGGGAGGCGGGATCTCCAGCAGGCGCGGTGCTTCGGCCAGCCAGCTGAGCTCGAGCCAGAGCCGCCGCTCCAGCGTGCGGAACCCCAGGTGAAGGGTCTGCCCGTCGGCCTGTTGGGCTTTCTCAAAGCGGCTGGGCACCAGTTGCGGCCGCAGTTCCGCCAACACCGCACGAAGGCTGGTGAGGTCCATGGCCTGGAGGGACTGGGCGGCCATGGTCTGCGCCGATTCGCTGCGGAGGCACTCTTACTCTGCAGGGCCATGGTTGAGTCCCAATGGCGGAAGAGCCCTCCTCCAGCGGCCGGTTGTTTCTGATCACGGGCCCCAGTGGAGTCGGCAAGGGGACCTTGGTGACTGCCCTGCTGGAGCGTCATCCCGAGATCTGGCTTTCGATTTCAGCGACCACCCGCTCCCCCCGCAGCGGTGAGGTGGAGGGCACGAGCTATTTCTTTTTGAACCGGGCTGATTTCGACGCCAAGGTCTCCCAAGGGGGCTTGCTCGAGTGGGCCGAGTTCGCCGGTAACTGCTACGGCACCCCCCGTGAGCCCGTGGAGGCTCAGCTTCAAGCGGGCCGGCCGGTCCTGCTGGAGATCGAGTTGGAAGGGGCGCGTCAGGTGCGCCGCAGCTTCCCCAGCGGTTTCCAGATCTTCATCAAGCCCCCCTCCTTTGAGGAGCTCGAGCGGCGCATTCGCGGACGGGGAACCGATAGCGAGGAGGCCATTGTTCGGCGGCTTGAGCGAGCCCGGGTGGAGCTGCAGGCCGAGTCCGAATTCGACGCGGTGATCGTCAATGGCGATCTGACGGAGGCCTTGCAGCAGCTGGAGCAGTTGATGGGGCTTGGCTAGGGGCGCTGGGCAATAAAAAAGGCCCCGATTGGGGCCTTTTTCAATGGCAACTGCCGATCACATCGGGTGGAAGAGGAGATCGGGGAAGAAGCGGTTGAATTCGATCAGGATGCCAGCGGTGACGGTGAACCAGATCGCGGCGAAGACCGGGGCGGTGGTCAGGAACTTTTTCATCGGAATGACGTTGAAAGAGTGGAGATAACCCGCCGCGATCAGCGGGGGGAGACGGTGATCTTGTCGTCGGATTCGGTCAGCTTGCCGCCGCTGAGTTCAGCGAAGGCAGCGATGGGCCAAGTGGCTGCGGCCAGGGTGCTCTTGAAGGCCAGAGACAGGTCGATCTGGATTTCCTTCATGGCGGCGTCCTTGCTGCCACGGATGGCCATCAGGTAGTTGCGACCGGCCCAGCCGATGCAACCAGCGATGTAGAGGAAGGCGATGCCGGGGATGATGAAGTCACCAGCGTGGCTGAGGCGACCATCCACGATCAGGTGGGGCAGGCCATCAGCGCCGCAGGAGGCCTGGCTGTACATCTCGAAGCGCGCCTTGGCCTGGGGGGTGGAGGCGGCGGCGGCCCGGGATTGGAAGCGTGCGCTTTCAGCGCAGGGGGTCAGGCCTGCAACATCAGCTTTCGCCACGGGGGCGAAGCCGAAGATCAGCAGGGCAGAAATGAGAACTGCAAAAAGGCGGCGCATCGTCAGGTCCAGCTGCTGCACGGCAGGATGTCACTTACGGACAGTAAGAGAGCTCTCCAGACCTAATGCCCACGCTGCTGGCCCTCGAAACAAGTTGTGACGAGTCAGCCGCAGCCGTTGTGTGTAATCAAACGGTGCTCGCGAGCGCGGTTGCAACGCAAATGGAGGAGCACGCCCGTTGGGGTGGCGTCGTTCCGGAAATCGCCTCCAGACGCCATGTGGAGGCGCTGCCCCATCTGATTGAACAGGTGATGGCGCAGAGCGGCGTCAGTTACCAGGAGCTCGATGCCATCGCGGCGACCGCGGCCCCGGGGTTGGTCGGTGCGCTGTTGATCGGATCGGTGACCGGGCGGAGCCTGGCTCGCC
>NZ_JAFMFX010000093.1:0-5197 GCF_017855895.1 Vulcanococcus sp. CPBay_Sum15L08_68
CCATGGGGCTGACGAAACCCCAGACCATTTCTAGGGTTTGGCAAGACAGGCGACGAGCGGGAGGCCAGTCCTGGCCAAGCAATTCAGCCAAGAGCGCCTTCGCGTCAGACCCAGCTCGCGCGAAGAGGCGGTCGTTGCGGCCGCAGAGGAGCACTTTGAGAAGACCCTGGTTCGCATCCGCGGTGAACTCGTTGGATCCGTAGCGGCCCTCTCCCATCCCGGCGGTGGGGATGAAGCCCTGAACTACGGCGAGGTCTTCCTGCGGGACAACGTCCCGGTGATGCTCTACCTGCTGCTCAAGGGCCGCTACCAAATCGTTCGCAACTTCCTCGATATCTCCCTGGAGCTGCAGAGCAGCACCTACCAAACCCGCGGCGTCTTCCCCACCAGCTTTGTCGAGGACGGCGACGAGCTCCTCGCTGACTACGGACAGCGCTCCATCGGCCGGATCACCAGTGTCGATGCCAGCCTCTGGTGGCCTGTCCTCGCCTGGCTCTACGTCAAACGCAGCAAGGACTACGAGTTCGGCGCCAGCCAGAAGGTCCAGCGGGGGATCCAACTGCTGCTCGATCTGGTCCTGCACCCCACCTTCGAGGGCACGCCCGTGCTCTTCGTGCCGGACTGCTCGTTCATGATTGATCGCCCCATGGATGTCTGGGGCGCTCCACTGGAGGTCGAGGCCCTGCTCTTTGGCTGCCTCGGTTGCTGCTGCCAGCTGATGGAGCTGGCGCAGAAAAGCCACAACAGTCGATTGCTGGAGCAGCGACTGGTCCTGACCAAGCAGTGGAAATACGACCTACGCCGCTACCTGCTCAAGCACTACTGGGTGACCAGCAAAACCATGCAGGTCCTGCGCCGCCGCCCCACCGAGCAATACGGCGAGCAGCAGTCCCTCAACGAATTCAACGTCCAGCCCCAGGTCATTCCGCCCTGGCTGCAGGACTGGCTCGAGGATCGCGGCGGCTATCTGATCGGCAACATGCGGACCGGCCGGCCGGACTTCCGCTTCTACAGCCTGGGCAATTGTCTGGGCTGCCTCTTTGGTCTGATCACCGCACCCCAGCAACGGGCTCTCTTCCGCCTGGTGCTGCACAACCGCGATGAGCTCATGGCCCAGATGCCCATGCGCATCTGCCATCCACCGCTCGAAGGGGACAAGTGGAGTGAGAAAACCGGATCAGACCCGAAGAACTGGCCCTGGAGCTATCACAACGGAGGCCACTGGCCGAGCCTGCTCTGGTATCTCGGCGGCGCCGTTCTGCTGCATCAACGGCTCTATCCCACGGCCGATGTCCTGCTGATGGGACAGATGCAGGCCATGCTCGAAGAGTGCTACTGGATGCAGCTCAACCAACTGCCAAGGCAGCAGTGGGCCGAGTACTTCGATGGACCAACCGGCACCTGGGTGGGACAGCAGGCGCGGACCTATCAGACCTGGACCATCGTCGGTTTCCTTCTGCTGCATCACATCCTGCGGGTCAAGACCGACGACGTGGACATGCTCGACATCAACGCGCCCTAAGGGCGGGCACAAAAAAGCCCCGGCACGAGGCCAGGGCTGAAGAACACAAGAGCAGGGCCTTGGATCAGAACAGACCCAGGGTCAGGGACTTGTCGATCGGCAGAGCCGCACCGATGCCCAGATAGATGGTGAACACGGTGCCGAACAGGAAGGCACCCATGGCCACGGGACGGCGGAAGGGGTTCTGGAACTTGTTGAAGCTCTCGATGAAGGGCACCAACATCAGACCCAGGGGGATCATGGTCTGCAGAGCGATACCCAGCAGCTTGTTGGGCACCACGCGCAGGATCTGGAAGACCGGATACAGGTACCACTCAGGAAGGATCTCCAGAGGAGTGGCGAAGGGATCAGCCTTGTCGCCCAGCATCGCGGGGTCGAGAACAGCCAGGCCCACCAGGCAGGCCAGGGTTCCCAGGATCACCACCGGGAAGATGTAGAGCAGGTCGTTCGGCCAGGCGGGCTCGCCGTAATAGTTGTGACCCATGCCCTTGGCGAGCTTGGCCCGCAGCTTGGGATCGCTGAGATCTGGCTTCTTAAGGATGTGCATGAGGGTGACCGACGTTGGAGTCGTTTGTTTCCCAGTGAAGGAAGGCTAGAAACCGCCCTGGGTGTGGCGGAGCCGTCGAAAGAGAAGCCGTCAGGGATCGCAACAAAGCGATCCCCTGGCGGAAATCACAAGGGACCGGAGATGCCCTGCTTCCGGATCATCAGGAAGTGCATGAGCATGAACACGGCCAGCAGCCAGGGCATCACGAAGGTGTGCAGGCTGTAGAAGCGCGTGAGGGTGGCCTGGCCAACGCTCTCGCCGCCGCGCAGCAGCTCAACCATGAAGTCACCGACGACGGGCACGGCTGCGGGAACACCCGAGACGATCTTCACAGCCCAGTAGCCGACCTGATCCCAAGGCAGGGAGTAACCGGTCACACCGAAGGACACGGTGATCACAGCCATGGTCACGCCGGTGATCCAGGTGAGCTCACGGGGGCGCTTGAAGCCGCCGGTCAGGTACACGCGGAAGACGTGCAGGATCAGCATCAGCACCATCATCGAGGCGCTCCAGCGGTGCACGGAGCGGATCAGCCAGCCGAAGCTGACATCGGTCATCAGGTACTGAACCGAGGCGTAGGCCTCAGCCACGGTCGGCTTGTAATAGAAGGTCATCGCGAAGCCGGTCGCGAACTGCACCAGGAAGCAGACCAGGGTGATGCCGCCCAGGCAATAGAAGATGTTGACGTGGGGCGGCACGTACTTCGACGCGACGTCGTCAACGATGTCCTGGATATCCAGGCGCTCGTTGAACCAGTCGTAGACGGGCGATGACTTTCCGCCGGCGGCGGGTGAGGAGTTCGCCATGCAGCGATTGGGTTTGGTTGGCAGAGTCTACCGATCACCTCCTGCCGCTCGTGAGCGCGGCGCCGCTTGTGACATCACCGCCACAAAACCCGACTCCGCGGCGCTCGAGGGAGCTGAGATCCATTGCAGCGCTTGCGCTGTCCTGGTTCTTAAGCCTCTGGCTGACCGCCGCACCGGCCCTGGCCCTCAACGATGGCCAACAGCTCGTGGTTGAGAGCTGGCGCCTGGTGAACCAGAGCTATGTCGATCCCGATCGCTTCGACACCATTCATTGGAAACGGCTGCGGCAGAAAGCACTGGAGCGCTCCATCCAGAGCAGTGCCGATGCCTACGACGCCATCGAGGCGATGCTGGCCCCGATTGGAGATCCCTACACCCGCCTGCTGAGGCCAGCTGACTTCCGAACGCTGAAGGCCAATACAGAAGGAAGCGTCAGTGGGGTCGGCCTGCAGCTCGGGATTCGCCAGGACGACACCGCCATCGTGGTCATTGCCCCGCTCGAGGGCTCCCCGGCGGCCGAAGCCGGCATCAGCAGCGCCAGCGTTCTCAAGAGTGTCGATGGTTTGAGCACAGCGGATTTGGGCCTGGAGGCCACCGCGGCCCGTCTGCGGGGCAAAGAAGGCACCTCCGTTCTGCTGGAGCTGATCACCCCGAGCGGCAAATCCCAAGAGGTGGAACTCAGGCGCCGGCAGGTGGACCTGCAGCCCGTCCGCAGCCGCCTGATCCAAACCGCTGGGCATCGCCTGGGCTACATCCGCATCACCCAGTTCGCCGAACCCGTCCCCCAGGAGCTGGCCAAGGCACTGCAGAAGCTGCAAGCCCAGGACATCGACGGCCTGATCCTGGATCTCAGGAACAACTCCGGTGGCCTCGTCAGCGCCGGCCTGGCCGTCGCCAACGTCTTTTTGGATGGGGGCCCAATCGTCGAGACCCAAAACCGTGATGGCTTTAGCGATGCCCAGCAGGCCAGCCGCGGCCAGCTCTATGACGGCCCGATGCTCACCCTGGTGAACGAAGGCACCGCCAGCGCCAGTGAAATCCTGGCTGGGGCCCTGCAGGACGACCAGCGCTCACCGCTGCTTGGCAGCCGGACCTTTGGCAAGGGCTTGATCCAGACCCTGATCGGCCTGGGGGGTGATGGCAGTGGTCTGGCCGTCACCGTGGCCCGCTACCTCACCCCCAGTGGACGGGATATCCAAAACCTGGGGATCGAACCCGACCAACGCCTGGCGGATCCCGAACCGCTCAATCCCGGCGGCGACGGGGACACCTGGCTGGAGATCGCCCTGAACCAACTCGCTGAGCAGATCGAAGCCGGATGAGCGCCCGCACCTATCACGATCCGCTGCACGGGGCGATCCGACTCTCCCGGCGCGAACCCGCCGAAGCCCTGGCGATCGATCTGATCGACACGCCGGTCTTCCAGCGGCTCAGGCGGATCCGGCAACTGGGGCCGGCCTACCTGACCTTCCACGGGGCCGAGTCCAGCCGTTTCACCCACTCCCTGGGGGTCCTGCATCTCGCCCGCCAGGCCCTGGGAAACCTGGGCCGCAGCCATCCCGAACTGAGCGAGCACCGGGGGGTGCTCTACGCCGCGGCCCTGCTGCACGACGTCGGCCATGGCCCCCTCAGCCACTCCGGCGAGGAGATGTATGGACTGCACCATGAGAGCTGGTCCAGTCGACTGATCCGTGAGCACCCCTCGCTCAGGGAGCCGCTTGAAGCCTTTGCTGAGGGCACGGCCGATCAGGTCGCCGACCTGCTGGAGCACGGCCGCTTTCGCAATCCAGCCATCAAGGCGCTGGTCAGCAGCCAGCTCGATTGCGATCGCCTCGATTACCTGCTGCGGGACAGCTACAACACAGGCGCCAGCTACGGGGTGCTCGACCTCGAGCGCATCCTGGCCAGCCTGACCCTGGCCCCCGATGGCCAACTCGCCCTGCAGCCCAAGGGGCTGATGGCTGTCGAGCACTACCTGGTGGTGCGCAACCTGATGTACCGCAGCGTCTACAACCACCGCCTCAATGTGGTCTGCAACTGGCTGCTGAACCGGACCATTGCGCTGGCCCGGGAACTGGGACCCGATCAGGTCTGGGCCGATGCCGTGATGCAGCGCTGGCTCTGGGAACCCAAGAGCCTTGATCTCGAGGCCTTCCTGGGTAATGACGACGTGAGAACGGGCTATCACCTGCAGCGCTGGCTGGAGGAGGGACCGGCCCCGCTCCAGCAACTCTGCGGACGGGTCCTCAACCGAGAACTGCTGCGGGCCTCCGATCTCAGCCAGCTCCCCCAGGAGAGGCGTCTGGCGCTACTGGCTCGGGC
>NZ_JAFMFX010000094.1:0-5088 GCF_017855895.1 Vulcanococcus sp. CPBay_Sum15L08_68
TGGCCACGGCTTTTCAAACTGTCAGCCGATTTGTCATGAAGCGGAGGCGACCTGCCTAGCGTTCAAGGCAGCAACCGATGGCCATGGTCCGCCGCGTGCTCCTGGCAGGCTCCGGCCTGATGCTGATGGTGTTCCTTGTGATTCATCTCATCGGCGTCGCCATTGCTCCTCTCGCGCCACTGCAGTTCGAGCACTACGCCAGCGCCCTGCATCACAGCTGGTGGCTGCCTGTCGTTGAGGGACTGCTGCTACTCGCGGCCGGCCTGCACGTCAGCCTCAGCCTGGGCAAAACCCTCAGCAACTGGAGAGCGGGAAACCATGCTCAGCTCCAGAGTCGACGTGGCGATCGTCTTGGCAGCTGGAGCGCCCGATTGCAACCCCTCGGCGGTCTCACCCTGCTGCTCTTCATCGCTGTCCACCTCAAACAGCTACGACTACCGCGACCAGCCCCTGGCCTCGAGCTCCTGCACTTGAGCGCAAGCCTCCAGTCCCCCATCACCCTGACCCTCTACGGACTGGCCTGCCTTGCCCTCGGACTGCATGTCGTCCAGGGCGGTGAGTCGGCACAGCGCAGCTTGGGAGTCCTCAGTCCAGAGAACGCTGGGATCATCCGCAGCACGGCCCGCGCAGTGGGATTGATTCTTGGCCTGGGCTTCGCCGGTTCCGCCGGCTGGTTGGCCTTGCAGGGATGACGCCGATGAACGCCCTCAATCCTCGAATTCCCTCGGGTCCGGTTCGTGATGCCTGGACCAGAACCAAGGAAGAGCTGCCCCTGATCAGCCCGCTGCGCAAGCGAGAGCTGACGATCCTGGTTGTTGGAACGGGCTTAGCTGGATCCTCGGCCGCAGCGACCCTGGCGGAGCAGGGTTACCGCGTGAAGGTGATCACCTTTCACGACAGTCCCCGCCGTGCCCACTCGGTCGCCGCCCAGGGCGGGATCAACGCCGCCCGGCCGGTTGCCGTTGACGGCGACAGCATCAGCCGACTGTTCAGGGATACCGTCCGCGGCGGCGACTTCCGCGCCCGCGAAGCGGGCTGTCACCGCCTCGCTGAAATCAGCAGCGCGATCATTGATCAATGCGTGGCCCAGGGGGTGCCCTTTGCCCGCGAGTACGGCGGCACCTTGGCCACCCGCAACTTCGGCGGCTCCCTGGTGAGCCGCACTTTTTATGCCCGTGGGCAGACCGGTCAGCAGCTGCTCTACGGCGCCTACCAGGCCCTGATGCGCCAGGTGCAACTCGGGCGGGTGGAACTGCTACCCCGGCGGGATCTGCTTGAGCTGATTCGCGTCGACGGGGTCGCCCGAGGGGTGATCTGCCGCAATCTGCTCAGTGGAGCCCTGGAAACCCACACGGGCCATGCGGTGGTGCTCGCCACCGGTGGCTACAGCAACGTCTACTTCCTCTCCACCAATGCCCTGAAATCCAACGCCAGTGCGATCTGGCGGGCCCATGAACAGGGGGCCCTCTTTGCCAATCCCTGCTTCACACAGATCCACCCCACCTGCATCCCCAGCGGCGATCCCTACCAGAGCAAGCTCACGCTCATGAGCGAGAGCCTGCGCAACGATGGCCGCGTCTGGCTGCCGCAACGCCGCCAGGACAGCCGTGATCCAGAGACCATTCCTGAGACCGAGCGGGACTATTTCCTCGAGCGCCAATACCCCAGCTACGGGAACATGGTCCCGAGGGATGTGGCATCCCGCAGGGCACGGGAGCTCTGCAATGAAGGCCAAGGTGTGGGCCCAGCCGGTCGCTCGATCTACCTGGATCTTCGCGATGCCATCCGAGAGAGCGGCCGCGATGTCATCGAGAAGCGCTACGGCAACCTTCTGGAGATGTATGAGCGGATTAGCGGCGAAGACCCGTACGCCAAGCCGCTCAAGATCTACCCCGCACCGCACTACACGATGGGCGGGCTTTGGGTTGACTACCACCTGATGAGCTCCATTCCTGGGCTCTTCGTGCTCGGGGAAGCCAACTTCTCTGAACATGGGGCCAACCGCCTTGGCGCCAGCGCCCTGATGCAAGGCCTCGCAGACGGCTACTTCATCGCACCAGCCACCGTCACCGCATGGCTGGCGAGTCACAGCGGACCGCCGGTCACGCAAGACCATTCGGCCTGCCGGGAAGCCCTGGCGGCTGCCCAGACACGAATTGCCAGCCTGGTCGCCACGAAAGGGGACACCCCAGTCGATCAATTCCACCGTCAGTTGGGCCTGACGATGATCGAGCGCTGCGGCATCAGCCGTAATGCCGCTGGACTGAGCCAGGGACTCCAGGAGGTCCGTGAACTCGAGCAGGACTTCCGCGCGCGGGTTCGCATTCCAGGCGGCGCCGAGGGACCCAATCTCGAATTGGAAAAAGGGCTTCGGTTAAGCGACTTCTTTGGCTTAGCCCAGTTGATGCTCCGGGACGCCCTGGCCCGCGAAGAATCCTGTGGGGCCCACTTCCGCGAGGAGCACCAAACCCCAGAGGGTGAAGCCCAGAGAGATGACGAGCACTTCGCCCACATCGCCGCCTGGGAGTACCAAGACGGTGCCGACCCCTTACGTCACAGCGAACCTCTGCAGTTCACAGCCCTGCAACCCAGCACCCGCAGCTACCGATGACGCCCACCCTCTCTCTCACGCTGAGGATCTGGCGCCAGGAGCACCAGCAGACCAAGGGCACCTTCCAGACCTACACGCTCCAAGGCCTCAGCCCAGACCTT
The DNA here is from genome assembly GCF_017855895.1 of Vulcanococcus sp. CPBay_Sum15L08_68. Lineage (NCBI taxonomy): Bacteria > Bacillati > Cyanobacteriota > Cyanophyceae > Synechococcales > Synechococcaceae > Vulcanococcus > Vulcanococcus sp. CPBay_Sum15L08_68. The sequence continues at coordinate 2,713 of NZ_JAFMFX010000094.1, forward strand.
TCTTTGCTGGAGGTGCTGGATCAGTTGAACGATCAGCTCATTCGCAGCGATGAGCGCCCGATCTACTTCGAGCACGACTGCAGGGAAGGGATCTGCGGCAGTTGCGGATTCCTCGTCAATGGCCAGGCCCATGGCTCCCAGCGGGCGACGACTGTTTGCCAGCTCTACGTCAGGGAGTTCCAGGACGGAGAAACCGTGACCTTGGAACCCTGGCGCGCTGCGGCCTTCCCTCTCCTTCAAGATCTGGCGGTTGAACGCTCAGCCCTGGACCGGATCATTGCCGCCGGCGGCTACTGCTCGATCAACACCGGGCAGGCACCCGACGGGAACGCGATGTTGATCGGACAGGAGCAGGCTCTCTCCGCCTTTGAAACAGCCACCTGTATCGGCTGTGGCGCCTGCGTTGCCAGTTGCCGCAATGCCTCGGCGAGCCTCTTCACCGCCGCCAAGTTGGCTCACCTCGGCCAGCTCCCCCAGGGACAACCCGAACGGCGCTCACGGGCGCGTTCGATGCAGGCCGCGATGGAGCAGGAAGGATTCGGGAGTTGCAGCAGCAATCTCGAATGCGAAGCCGTCTGCCCGAAAGAGATTTCAGCGGACTGGATCAGCTGGATGAACGGCGAAGCTCGCTAAGAGCAGTCAGTGGGACCAGAGGGACTTGAACCCTCACAACGTTGCCGTCTGCGGATTTTAAGTCCGCTGCGTCTACCAATTCCGCCATGGTCCCGGCGCAGACCATCTTAGATTTGCCGGGACGTTGCACCATCGCCGTGCCGCTGCCCGGGTTCCTCAGTTCCCTCACCAATGAGACCCTGCTGGTGCTGGCCGCCTACGGGGCACTGGCCGGTGCCTACCTGGTGGCAGTCCCCCTGGCTCTGATGGCTTGGATGACCAAGCGCTGGACCGTGATGGGCAAGATCGAGCGCACGGCGGTCTATGGACTGGTCTTCCTGTTCTTCCCCGGACTGATCGTCTTCGCCCCCTTCGTGAATCTGCGTTTGCAGGGCCAGGGCAACACTTAATGGGATCCGGCATCACACGCGGCAAGGCGCTTCTGGCCGGCCTGGCCATCTTTGGCATCGGCGGCATCGGTTACTGGGGCTTCCAAGCCGCTGGCTTTGAAGGGTTTAGTGCGGGCATTGCCGCCCAGGCCCTCCTGGTGGTCATCGTCCTGGTCTGGACGGGCTCTTACTTGTTCCGGGTCGTGACCGGAAACATGACCTACATGGAGCAGCGCCGCCGCTACCGCTCGGGTTACGACGCTGCCACCGACGAAGAGCTGCAGAAGCGTTTTGACGCCCTCAGCCCCGAAGAGCAAGAGAAGCTCATGCGGGAACTCGCCCAGGACAGCGAAGGCTGAGGCCATAGGCTCAGCTGCAGATCTCACGCTGCCGTGACCACCAGCACCCCGATCCAGCAGCGTTTTCAGAAGCTCAAGACCGAGGGCCGCTGCGCCTTGATGCCATTCCTGATGGCCGGCGATCCGGATCTGGAGCACACCCGCTCCACCCTCCTGGCCCTGGAGGCCGGCGGGGCCGACATGATCGAACTGGGGATTCCCTACAGCGATCCCCTGGCCGATGGTCCGGTGATCCAAGCCGCGGCCAGCCGAGCACTGGGCAGCGGGACCACCCCTGGTCGGGTGCTGGAGATGCTCCGCAGCCTCAAGGGCGAGCTCACCATCCCGGTGATCCTCTTCACCTACAGCAACCCCTTGCTGAACCGCGGCATGGAGACCTTCTGCCGCGATGCCGCAGCGGCGGGTGCCGCCGGCCTGGTGGTGCCTGATCTCCCCCTGGAAGAAGCGGAAAAGCTCTCGGCCATTGCCGAAGCGGCAGGGCTGGATCTCGTGCTGCTGGTGGCGCCCACCACCCCGAGCGATCGCATGGCCCGCATCGCCCAGGCCAGCCGCGGCTTCACCTACCTGGTCAGCGTCACCGGGGTCACCGGGGTCCGCACCACCCTGGAAAACCGGGTCGCCACCCTGGTGCATCAACTCAAAGGAATGGGGCCAACCCCAGTCGCCGTTGGCTTTGGCATCTCCGGCCCCGAGCAGGCGCGCCAAGTTCGTGATTGGGGCGCCGATGGCGCCATCGTCGGCAGCGCCCTGGTCAAGGTCATGGCTGAAAGCCACAGCCAGCAGGGGGACATTGCTGCTGCTGCGGGTCAGTTCTGCGGCCAACTGCGCCAGGCCCTCGACAACTAAGCGGCCAGCCCTCGATCCGCACGGCAGAATCAGCGCAGTTCGCCCCTGCGAGGGACCGTTTTCAATGGCGCTGCGCAACCGCCTCTCCCGTGGACTCCTTGGCGCCGCGCTGCTGGTCGCCCCCAGCGCCGCCCAGGCCGGCTGGAGTGAGTACACCTCCAACATCTCTG
>NZ_JAFMFX010000095.1:0-4978 GCF_017855895.1 Vulcanococcus sp. CPBay_Sum15L08_68
TTCCAGACCCCCGCCAAGGCGGCGCTCTTCCACGGCAACTGCCGCGCCGCCGGAAGACTTTTCAGCGGCTGGGGCACCAACAAGGTGAGGTTGGGCTGGAGCACGTTCCAGGACGCCCCCTGCTGCGCCGTCACCAAAACCGCATCCAGCCGGCCCTCCTGCAGCGCCTTCAGCAATGCATCGGTCCCCTGGGAGCTGATGAATTTGGCCTGGGGCAACCAGCCGGCAACGAGGCGCAGCAGGAATGGGGCTTCAAACCCCAGGCCCACCCGCAGACCTTGGACCTCCACCAGATCACTCCACTGGCGCTTGCTGCTCAGGGCTGAGCCCTTGATCAGCAGGGCAACGCCGTAGGTCAGGTGCGCATCGGTGAAGCGGGTGCGGGCCGCCTGCATCGGCGCCATGACGTCACTGGAGAGCTTGAGGTCGCAGTAGCCCCGCTCCAGGGCCTGCAGCCCATCAGGGCGCGGGTCGTTCGCGTTGCCAATCCGGTCGATCAGGACGTAGCTGGGCTTGAGGCCCATCTGCTTGGCAAAGAGCATCCCCATCTCCACATCGGCTCCCACCAGCTCGCCATCCGCATTGCGATAGGCCATCGGATAGTCCTGCTCATGGACGCAATAGCGAATCGCCCGGGCCCGGCGAATCGCCTGCCAATCCCCCGGCTGATCCACGGGCGACCAGCCCTGCACCACAGGGGCGCGGCCCTTGGCCAGGGCAAAGTCCTGGTGCATCAACTGGTCGCGGGCGCTATTGACCGGCTTGGGCAGCAGCTGGAAGCCCACACGGCTCAAGAGAACAAATCCCGGGAAGACCGCCAGGGCGGTGGCCGCTGGCACCAGGCGCCTGAAGCGCTTGGGGAACCCCTCAAGCGACACCCAGGTGCCAATGATCACCAGGGCGATGACGCTCATGCAGGCCAGCAGGGTGCCCAGACGCGCCACCGCCAGTTGATCAATGGCGATGTAGAGCTGCACCAGATCGCTGGGCAGGCCCATGCGATCCAGCAGAAAGGTCATCGCCAAAATCCCCTCAAGGAAGGCACTGGCCAGACCCGTCAGCAGGAAGCCCGGCATCTCCTGCAGGCTGATGGAGTTTCCCGTCAGCCAACCGGCAAAGGGCACAAAGGCGAGGGAGAGCAGGCGCCCCATGTCCGGAAAGACCAGGGCCAGCGGCGCCAGCACCTCAACGGGAAGGTCCACCTGATCCTTGAGCTCCTGCTCGCTCACCCCTGGAGCCAGGTGCGCCGCACGGGCCTCGTAGAGGAGCTTTTTGGAGAGCTCCACCAAGATCGGCAGCACCACGAGCATGTTCGCGGTGGCAAAGGCGATGGTCAGTGGCGTGCGGAAGCTGCGCAGCAACTGGCGCACCGGAATCGGCGTCACCCCGGCAATCACCAGGGGCAAAAACAAACCGGCCAGCAGTAGCGCGATCCCGCCCTGCAGCACGACATAGACCGCCAGGCGCGGCAGCTGGGAGCTCTCGATCGAGGCGCTGGCTGTCGCCAGGATCGCGAACACCCCAAGCGGGGTGAAACGGGCCACAAAAGCAGAGATGCCGAGTAGGGCCTCGGCGATCCGGTCAAAGACGTCGATCAGCGGTTGCCGTTTGGGAACGGCGATCAGGGCAATGCCAAGCGCCAGGGAGAACAGCACCACCGCCGGGATCTGCGTCTCCGCGAAGGCCGCAAAGGGGTTCACCGGAATGAAGAGCTCGGTGAGGTCCAGGGGCTTGGGGGCCTGCAGCAGGCTCGGCTTGAAGAACGAGGCGTCATGCCAGCTGGGGAAGCCCAAGGGCACCAGCAACACCGCCAGCAGCACCACCAGCCAAAAGCCGATCAGCACCAGGGCCGAGCGGCCCAGCAAGCGGCTGGCCTGAGCGAACTGCAGGCGCCCCACCCCGGCGATCAAGGACACGCTCAAAAAGGGCAGGACCGGCATCTGAAAGAGCCGAATGAAGCCATCCCCAAGGCCACTCAACGGCGCCAGGGCCGAGGCGGGCAGCAGCCGGCCCACCAGGATCCCGGCCACCAGGCCCTCCAGGATCTGAATGGCCAGGTTCTGGCGCAGAAACAGCCGCACCGGAGCGAGCCAGGTGGCCCCTCGATCGATCCTCACCACACCCAAGTCCTGCCCTGCCTGCAGGATGCGCAGAGGCCGCGAGATCGCCAACCGCAGCCTCGCAACTGTTTAAAGAGCCGGTCTCTGGCTAGTTGGTGGATGTGGAACAGTCACCAACCCACCAACGGCGAACGTCCTTCGTCGTGTTGCTGCTCGGTGCGGGCACGCTGATCGGCTTGCACGCCACGAACCTCCTGCCCTGGCTGCTGGAGGGAAGCGTCCTTCCACTGCTGCTGGGTCTAGCTGGGCTTGGAGGGGTCATCCTGCTGCTCGCCCTGCGGGTGGTCCATTACGCCGATGCCCTGGCGATTCGGCTGGGGGAACCGTTTGGAACGCTGATCCTGACCGGTTCAGCCGTGGTGGTGGAGCTCGCCCTGATTGCCAGCACCATGGGCAGCGGAGAGGCCAACCCAACCCTGGCCCGCGATTCGATGTTCGCGGTGCTGATGATCGCCCTCACCGGAATCAAGGGCATCAGCGTCTTTGAGGCCGCTCGAGAACAGGAGAAAACGCTGCGGGAGCCCCTGCAAGACAGTGATCTGGCGGCCATGAACATCGGCGGGAGCATCACCTACGTGAACCTGATTACGACCATCAGTGTTCTGGCGCTCATCGTTCCGAACTTCACCACCCAAACCACAGAAGCCAACTTCAACGGCCCCGGAAATGTGGTTCTGATTGGTGCGGCTCTTGGGCTCTTCAGCGTCTTTATCGCCTTTCAAACCGGTAGCTACCGCGGGCTGTTCACCGAAAGCCGCGAGCAACGCCAATGGCTCGGGGCAGCGGATGGCGGCCATGAGGGCATCCCAGAGGTTGCCCCGGCGGTGGCTTGGCTCGCTGCTGGGCTGTTGATTCTCGTGATCAACGCGGAGTCCATGGGCGAGCTGATTGAGGCCAGCCTGAATGGACTCGGGTTGCGCAGCGCCATTGGCGGCACGCTGGTTGGCCTCTTGGTGCTGGCCCCTGAAGCACTCAACGCCCTCAGAGCCGCCTCAAGGGGACAAGTGCAGCGCTCCCTCAACACCCTCTATGGCTCGGTGCTCTCCACGCTCTGCCTGACCGTGCCTGCGGTCCTACTGATTGGGGAACTCACCGGAACCAAGGTGATCCTTGGACTTGATCCCCTCGAGATGGTCCTGCTGGGACTGACGCTGCTCTTGATCAGGCCAACCATTGGCAAGTTCACCCAACTGGATGGCCTGATGCTTCTGGTGGTCTTCGTGTTCTGGATCGCGCTGCAGGTGATCTAAGGAGCCGGCTTGGACTGACTGCCCAGGGCTAAACCAGCCAGCACGCTCAGACCATGGTTGACCGCGGCATCAATCCGGCCATTGGGACGTCTGCAGGGCTCCAGGGGAACCGAGCGATGCAGTTGCACCCAGGTCAGGGCGGTGCAATTGAGCAGATCAAAGGCCAGAGCGAAGCCCTGGAAGCTCAAGATCCCAGCGGAGATCCAGACGACTAAACGGCGTGAGTCCATCGGTGTTCCGTGACTGAACACCGGAGGGTTCCGGGGCCCTGCTGATTCAGGTACTTCGGCTCATCGCGCCTGGCCACCGAGTTGAGCCATGACTGTTGTGTGCCTTGGCAAGCACAGGGAGAACAAAGCCGGACTGGTGACCGGCTTTTTTCATGGCGCCTCCCCGGAGAGTGGCAGTCAGAGCTCCGCACACAGGCGACTTGCCTCCGGCTGCTCGGGCGGGATAGTTCTGTTGTGTGAGGAGTGAGGAACTCCAATCCGGAGTCGAAACGAGGACAGACGCCCGGATCGTTCCTGACCCCTAGCCCTGCCTTCGGCGGGGCTTTTTTCTTGCCTACGGCTCGGCATAGACGCCCCAGGCGGGGCGCGTCTTGAGCCAACCCTTGGCCATCAAGCCTTCCCAGAGGACCCGGGCATCGGCGCGACGCAGGTGATAGCGCTCCTTGAGGAGCGGCAGGTGGTCCGGCATGGCCTTACCCGTGTCCACAAACACCCAGGTCTCACGGCCCCAGGTGCGCTGATCCTTGTGAAAGCGAACCTGCCAACCGGCCTTGGGATCCTGCAGCCAAGCCTCCTCCATCAATCCACCACAAGCAGAGTACAGGTGTACTACAGCAGGATGGGTTTTGCAAGGGACCAGGCGCAGGGATCAGCGGCTCACCACTCGCCCACAGGTCGCCTGATCGGCTTGGGCATCAGGCAATTGCGCTTCGTGGTGCTGGGTCGCTCATTGCGCCGGAGCACCTCCTCGGCGTTCCACAGGCCTTCGACGGATTGGCAGTGCCCCTGCGGGTCGCAGACCCTGAAGAAGTTCCCCCCCAACGAATCCAGGGTTGAACCCTTCGCCGTGTGCGCGATGCGTGATTCCGGCATCTGGAGCTGGCAGCTACCCCCGCCCTAACTCCCCCTGGGCGACAGAACAAGGGCAAACCAAGGGCGCTGACCGGCTCCACTGGCCAGCCGTGAGGCCACCACCGCGTTTGCGGCGGACCTTATGAAAAACAAACGATCAGTTGCCGCCGTTGCAGTAGCGGACGGCCTGGGCGTTGGTTTTGCCCTCGGCCACCACCTCTTCCACACATCCGTTGAAAAGCTTGCTCTGTTGCTTCAGCGCGCAGACGCCAACGGCGATCGAGGCCAGGGCGATAGCGGAGACGACCGTGGCCGAGATCTGAGCCACGCCGTAGACGAGCATCGCCTTCTTTTTGCCGCCGCAGTTCTGCTGGCTGTCGTTCGCTTCGCTCATCGCTCGGGTGTGACTGGCGCAACCCTATGGATCCGAAATCTGCTGGCGCGAGGCGGCCAGGACGAGATAACCGCCCAGGCGACATCCGCTCTCACTTCAGCTGAAACGGCCGAACCAACCTCGCCTTGAGAC
>NZ_JAFMFX010000002.1:0-64685 GCF_017855895.1 Vulcanococcus sp. CPBay_Sum15L08_68
CCATGGCTGAACAACGATTGCTCTTTGTCTGCCTCGGCAACATCTGCCGCTCGCCTGCCGCCGAGGGGGTCTTTTTGCACCTGATCGCCCAAGCGGGTCTGGAGGACCGCTTCGTGGTCGACAGTGCCGGCACCGGCGGCTGGCACGTCGGTCACCCAGCGGACCGGCGTATGCGCGCCGCCGCCGAGCGCCGCGGCATTCACCTCCCCAGCCGCGCCCGCCAGATCGAGTTGGCCGACTTCAGCAGTTTTGATCGCATCCTGACGATGGATGACGACAACCTGCAGGCCGTTCGCGCCCTCGCGGCGGAGCTGGGCTCCCGCCCCGGTTTGGCCCTGGTGGAACCGATGACCAGCCATTGCCGCCGCTTTGGCGATCAGGAAGTCCCTGATCCCTATTACGGCGGTGAGCAGGGCTTTGAGCACGTCCTCGATCTGCTCGAGGACGCCTGTTCAGGCTTGCTGGAGACCCTGACGCGGGACTAGTTGGGGTCCGGCCAGGCGTCGTGGGGAACGCGCTCGCGGAACAGATCCACGAGCCGCTGAATCACCGCGTCGATGGCCAGGCCATCGGTGATCAGCTCAAGGGCATCCTCCGCTTGGGTCAGGGGGGCCACGGCCCGGGTGGAGTCCAGGTGATCGCGCTCGGCAATCTGCGCTTCCAGATCCGCCCGTTCCGGCACCTCAAAACCACGCTCTTCCAGATCGAGGGCCCGGCGCCGGGCCCGCTCGCTCACGGTGGCGGTCAGAAAGACCTTGAGTTCGGCATCTGGGAATACGGCCGTGCCGATGTCGCGGCCTTCCGCCACCAGGCCGCCGCGCGCGCCCATCGCCTGTTGCTGCTGGGTCAGGGCCTCGCGCACGCAGCCGTGGGCTGCAACGACAGAGACCTGGGCCGTCACCTCCGGGGAGCGGATCGCATCGGTGACATCCACGCCATTGACGCTCACCCGTTGACCACTGGAGGTGCTGCTGAGCTGCAGATCGAGATCGGCCAGGAGAGGAGCGACCTCCTCAGCCTTGCTGGGGTCGACAGCGCGGTCCCGCACCAACCAGGTCACGGCGCGATACATCGCCCCGGTGTCCAGATAGATCAGCCCCAGCCGTTCGGCAAAGGCTCGGGTCACGGTGCTTTTGCCGGCGCCGGCAGGGCCATCGATGGCAACGATTGGGGCTCGGCTCATGAGAAAGACGTGGTCAATCAGTCGGCTGGGGCCGCAGTGGGCAGCTGCCGCCAGCAGGGTCAGTCCCCCCAGACGGGGTTGGGCCTGGAGGCTCTGGGGCTTCAGCGCCTCCACATAGTCCACCACCATGCCGGCCTCCTCCAGGGCCCGTTGGACCTCCGCTTGCACTGGCGCGAGCTCGAGCTCCGGCTGCCCGAGGCAGCGCTGGGCGGCTCTCTGCAGCGCCTGGGGCAGGGCGGAGGCGCGCTGGCGCTCGTCGCTGGAGAGGTAGCGATTGCGGGAGCTCATGGCCAAGCCATCGGCCTCGCGCAAGGTGGGGCAACCCCAGACCTGAACCGGCAAGCCCAAATCCTGGACGACGCTCTTGAGGATCTGCAGTTGCTGCCAGTCCTTCTCGCCCAGCAGCAGAACCTGGGGGCGGATCAGGGCCAGCAGGCGTACGACGACCGTGGCCACCCCATCGAAATGTCCGGCTCGGTGTCGGCCGCAGAGTCCCGCTTGCAGCGAAGGCCGCGGTTGTACGCGGGTGAGTTCACACTCCCCCTGGGGATAGACCTCTTCCACGCTTGGTGCGAAAAGGGCGTCGGCTCCGGCTTGCTGGGCGATCTGCAGATCAGCTTCTAGGCAGCGCGGGTAGCGGGCGAAGTCCTCGTTGGGGCCGAACTGCAGCGGGTTCACGAACACGCTGGTCAGCACCAGTGGGTTGCAATCCACTGGGGTTGGCTGCTTGGCCCGGCGGATCAGGCTGGCGTGGCCCCCATGCAAGGCCCCCATCGTGGGGACGCAGTGCAAGCTGCGATCAGCGCAGGCCCGGCGCCAGGCCTCGAGTTCGGCGCGGGTTCGCAGCAGCTGCACAGCGAAGGGTTGAATCCCTACTGAGCTTGCAGCACCTCAAGCTTCACCTGGGCGATACCGCTGGAGATCAGACCCAGCTGACTGGCGGCACCGTGGGCGAGATCGATGACCCGGCGGCCATGGAAGGGGCCTCGGTCGTTGATGCGAACGATGGCGCTGCGGCCGTTCCAGAGGTTGGTCACGCGGACCTTGGTGCCGAAGGGCAGGGTCCGGTGCGCCGCGGTCAAGGTGCCGGGGCGGAAGAGTTCGCCGTTGGCGGTGCGATTGCCGTAGAAACCGGGGCCGTACCAACTGGCCTCACCGGTGCTGACGGAGCGAACCGCGATCGGAAGAGCCGGCGCGGCGGGCTTCTTCAGGGTTTCGGACTCAGCTCCTGGGGTCTCGACGTTCCGCAGGGCAACCGACTTGGCCGCTGGGATCTCAGGGATCGCAGGGCTCTTGGTGGCCAAGACCGGATTGGCGTTGCTGCTGCCCGAGAGCAGGAGTGCGAATCCGCCGAGGAGAGAAAGACGACGCATAACAACCGGAACACCTAGTCGCGAAGCGGCGACTGGTTGGATTGCAACTCGTTGGAATCAGCGTCAAAAACGCGAGGTTTCTGTAGCTGATGCGCTGAGGTGTTCCTTGGAACTGAGAAGGTCTGGCAAAAGTTAGTCGGACTTGCATCAACGTTCCCTGATATTTCGGCGTGGTCGTATTCATCAGGATTGGCAATCTCACTGGGAAACACTCTTCCCGCCTGGGTTGAGCGACAACGCGCTGCGACTCTTTAATCAGCAGGAGTCATGGCTTTCATCAGTGCGACTGATTGAAATGTGGTGCAATTTTGGAATTGTCCACTTGTTTTTGGGTCTTGGGGGTGGCTGACGGGGCAGGATCAGAGAAGTGATCGGCCGTCTAGGGCATGGACTACCGCACCGCTGGCGTTGATGTGGTGGCTGGGCGCGCCTTTGTGGAGCGCATCCGCTCGAGTGTTGAGTCCACCCGCCGACCTGAGGTGGTCGGCGGCCTGGGCGGGTTTGGCGGGCTCTGCCGAATTCCTGAAGGGATCAAAAAGCCCCTGTTGGTCTCCGGGACCGACGGCGTCGGCACCAAGTTGGAGTTGGCCCAGGCCCACGGCCGTCACCACGGCGTCGGCATCGATCTGGTCGCCATGTGCGTCAACGATGTGGTGACCAGCGGCGCCCAGCCCCTGTTTTTCCTGGACTACATCGCCACCGGAAAGCTCACGCCTGAAGCGATGGCGGAAGTGGTGGAGGGCATTGCCGATGGCTGTCGCCAGAGCGGCTGTGCCCTGTTGGGGGGTGAGACCGCAGAGATGCCTGGCTTTTACGGCCCTGGTCGCTACGACCTCGCCGGTTTTTGTGTGGCTGTGGTCGATGAGGATGACCTGATTGATGGCAGCCGCGTCCAGGCCGGTGATCGCATCGTTGCTGTGGCCAGCAGCGGTGTGCACAGCAACGGCTTCAGCCTGGTGCGCCGCATCCTCGAGGCCCATGGAGTGACCGCTTCCACCCCGCTGGAGGGGGCTGGCCTGCCGGTTCTCGATGCCCTGCTGGAGCCGACCGTGCTCTACCCGGCACTTGTGCAGCGGCTCCTCCAGGACGGGTTGGCGCTCCACGGCATGGCACACATCACGGGGGGCGGGCTTCCGGAGAACCTCCCGCGGACCCTGCCTGCCGGTGTCCATGGCCGCATTGACCCGGGGAGCTGGGAGCGCCCCGCGCTCTTCCGCTGGCTGCAGGAGAAGGGCGAGGTCCCAGAGCGGGATCTTTGGAACACCTTCAACTTGGGGGTGGGGCTGGCGCTTGTGCTGCCTGAGGCTCAGGTGGAGCGGGCGATCGCGGTCTGCCAGGAGGCGGGGCACCGCGCCTGGCTGCTCGGCAGTGTTGAGGCCGGCGAGGCTGGGGCAGAGCCCTTGGCGGGTTTGCCGTATTGAACCGGCGGCCTGGACCTGCCAAATTGCTTCAGTCATGCACGAACAAGGCACCTTCTCCTGAGTTGTTGCCTAGGTTCCGCGCAAGCTGTTTTGTGGTTGTTCCGTAATTCAGTTCTATTGGCCGTTGTTCAGATTTCTTTCTGTTCAAGGTTCTGTTGTTTATAGGGTTGTTTGAGATGTCTTTCAACGCGCAATCTTCTGCTGCATTTGTAGGTAACTCCGGGCGAATCACCCGCCGCCGCAGCTCCGCTGGACCGGTTGCCCCCAATCGTCCCCTGCGCCGCGAGCCCTACTCCGGTCGCAGCAATGTCCGGCCCACCTTCTTGACCCTGAGGGACCACGGCAAGGTCTTTGTTGCTGACCTCCCTCGCCTCTCCGATGGCCAGCTCGCCCATGTGGGCAAAGAAGCCAAGGAGGTGATGGAGAGCCTCTGCCGGCGCCTTGAGGAACTCGATCAACAGCTCAGCCTCAACCCCCAGGAGCAGGAGACGCGCATTCGTGCGGCCACCAAGCGGGATGTCACGGATCGCTTCATCCGTGCCGTTGAGGAGGAGCAGGAGCAGCGCCGGACCAACCCGGCCCTGAAGGCTGCGGCTGGCGAATCCTTGGCCCGCGCCTTCCTGGAGATCGCCCGGCACCGTCTGCCTGGTGCCACCTTTGATTCGCTGCTGCAGGAGGCGCTCTCCGCCTGTGACGAGGGTGCGTCTGAGCCTGAGGAGGTCACGCCGCCTGAGCCGGTCGCGCCTGAGCCCCCCCGGGCTCGTGTCGTGCCGATGGTCCGTCGGATCGAAACCCCCCAGGCACCGGAGCGTGAGCAGATGACCGTTGTGCTCACCCCCGATCCCTCCCCTGAAATGGGTGGTGACTAGGCCTCAGGCGCTCTGAAAGGGATTGGCAGGCATGCGCGCGGCCGCGAGGGCATCGAGGCTGCGCCGTTCATCGCTGCTCAAGCTCCAGCTCCGGGCCGCCGCGGCTTGCTCAACTTGATCGCTGCTTCTGAGCCCGGGGATCGGCATGGCCCCATGGGCTCTGCACCAGTTCAAGGCCACAGCCCCTAAGCCCCCCGGCCTGCCGTTGGCGATCTCCTCCATGGTTTGGCGCAAGGGGGCCAGGGAGCTCTCGAGGCGGCGGAAGAGGCTGCCGCGCGTTCCTTGGGGCAGCGGTCTGGGGTCCCCAGCGCTGCGGCCCAACAGGCCGAGGGCCAGGGGGCTGTAGGCAATGAGCTCAATTCCCAGCTCCTGGCAGGTGTCCACGATCCCCCCGTCTGCAAGGGGTTGTGGGGCCAGCAGCGAGAACTGCACCTGCAGGCTGCTGATGGGAATTCCTCGCTCTTGGAGTGTCCGGTGGATGGTTCGCAGCCGCTTGGGCCCCACGTTCGAGAGCCCCAGGCTGGGGACCGCTCCGCTCTCCACCAGGTCCGCCAGGCCATCGATCAGCGCCGGTTCCTGCCAGGGGGCGTAGCGGGCGGTGCTCCAGTGCAGCTGCACCCGTTTCATTTGTCCCTGCAGGCGCCGCTGGGAGGCGGCAAAGGCCCGGTCGTAGCCCCGCCGGCCCAGGCGCCAGGGGAAGGGGGCCAACTTGGTGGCAATGCAGAGCTGCTGGCGCTCGTCGGGGGTGGCGCGCATGGCGAATTGCCCCAGCAGCATCTCGCTGCGGCCATTCAGTCGGCCGGTCCCGTAGGAGTCCGCCGTGTCGAAGAAGCGAAAGCCCAGTGCCAGGCAACGCTGAAAGGTTTGCTCCAGCCGAGCGTCGTCCCGCTGCGGGTCATAGCCCCAGAGGAACTGGTTGCCCCAGGCCCAGGTGCCAACGCCGATGCCCGGTTGGTCCGCCTCACTTGTCATGATCGAGCCATCGCGGACTTGCACTGTGCTGAATTCTCTGCCCAGCCCGGCTGCCCAGACCAGCGATCCGCCGCCCCAGGCTGAGGAGTCCGCGCCCGCGCGCCAGGAGCAGGATCCGGTGCTCTGCGGTCACTGCGGCCGCACGGCCAGCAATGGCTTGGTCTGTATCGGGATGTGCGTGGCGGATTCCGGCTATTGAGCGTGGCGCGTCTGCTGCTGGTGGCCCTCTGCCTCGGCGCCGCTGCTCCCGTGCTGGCGGCTGAAGAGAAGCAACAGGGTTTTGGACGTTGGCAGGTGGAGCCCAGGCGTTGTGAATTGACCCTGTTTGGCCAGGCTCCAGGGCCCTGCAGCAGCGTGCGCCTGGATCAGCGCAACCCATCGGTGCTGCGCTTCAGTTGGATGGCGCCTGTGCCCCAGCAGGACCTGCTCCAGGAGGTGAGTTTTGTGGGGGAGCGGGCGAGCTCTGGGCAGCCCCTGCGCTGCAGCGATGGTGTCTGCAAGCTCGATGGCTCCGTGCTGCTGCGCGTGCGCTTGTTGCGCCTCGCCCAGTTCAACCCCCGCGGTCTGGTGGTGGGCTTCCCGAAAACCTTCCCGGTGGCTGGCACCTGTGACATCGATGGCCCCCAGGCCCGTTGCGATGCGCAGACGCAATTCGGCGAACGCTGGTCAGCGGAAGCCGATCTGCCCTGACCCGCGAGGGCGATTCAAAGGCGGCACCCAGATTCGAACTGGGGGTAAAGGATTTGCAATCCTCTGCCTTACCACTTGGCCATGCCGCCGCTTGGGAGCAAACTCCCAGGGACGGATCGTATCAGTCACGGGATGCCTGGCCGCCTGCTGGTCCTGAGCAACGGCCATGGGGAAGACCTGATCGCCCTGCGGGTCATCCAGGCCTTGAAGCAGAGGCGCCCCGAGATCGAGGTGGCGGTGCTGCCGATGGTCGGAGAGGGTGCCGCCTACCGGGGGGCTGAGGAGCAGGGGCTGCTGCGCCGGGTGGGGCCGCGCCGTCAACTGCCCAGCGGTGGCTTCAGCAATCAGAGCCTGAGGGGGCTCCTGGCGGATCTTGGCGCTGGGGTTCTGGGCTTGACCCTGCGGCAGTGGCGCTTTGTGCGCCGTTGGGGCAAGGCGGGTGATCCCGTTTTGGCGGTGGGGGATCTGCTGCCCCTGCTGCTGGCCTGGTCTGGCGGCGGGCCCTATGGCTTCATCGGCACCCCCAAGAGCGACTACACCTGGGCCGGCGCGCCGGGGATCGCGGCCCTGTATCACCGCCTCAAGGGCAGTGAGTGGGACCCCTGGGAATGGGCCCTGATGGCAGGCCCCCGCTGCCGTCTGGCGGCGATGCGGGATCGCCTGACGGCGCGGGGGCTGCGGCGCCATGGGGTGGCGGCCATTGCCCCGGGCAATCCAATGATGGACGGCCTGGATCTGGGGACCCTGCCGCTGGCCCTGCGGGATTGGCGGCGTGTCTTGCTGCTGGGCGGCAGTCGCATGCCCGAGGCGGCGGGCAACCTCAAGCGCCTGCTGGAGTCCCTCGCCTTGGTGCCCAGCGGGGCTCCCCTGCTGGTGTTGGCGCCGACCGGCTCACGCCCGGCTCCCCATGAATGGGAACCGCTGCTGCTGGACCTGGGCTACGAGCCCATCGAGCCTCCAGAGGCCCTGGCGGAGCTGGGGGCAGCCGCGGCCTGGGCCTGCGGCCGCCGCTTGTTGTTGATTGGCCCCGGTTGTTTTTCGCGCTGGGCCTGTTGGGCGGAATTGGGCCTGGCCTCTGCGGGAACGGCCACCGAGCAGCTGGTGGGACTCGGGATTCCGGCGCTGTCGTTGCCTGGCCCCGGGCCCCAGTTCAAGCGGGGGTTTGCGGAGCGCCAGAGCCGTTTGCTCGGCGGTGCCGTGGCGGTCTGCCGCTCTTCTGCCGTCCTGGCGGAGCGGGCCGAGTTGCTCCTGGGTGACCCGGGTCTCGCCCGGCAGCTGGGGGCCATCGGGACCCAGCGGATGGGGATGGCGGGCGGCAGCGTTGCCCTCTCGCGGGCGATCGAGGAGCGCCTATTGGGGAGCGCGGACGGCGCAACGGGATGATGGGGGCTTGATCAACCGCCGCGTTGCTTCGCCCCTATGGCAGCTCCCCAGGACAAGGACTACGCAAAAGCCTGCGGACAGCTCGCCAGTGCCTTGAGCATCAGCCTGGCTTCGGCCCGCCGCAAGGTGGATCTGGTGGCGGCCAAGGAGGGAGTGCGCGACAACGAGGGGCGTCTGCTGATCGCCCAGCGCCTCCTGCTGGAGGCCCAGGGCGTGGGCCAGGAATCCCGCCAGCTCCTGGATGTGCTGCTCGAGGCGGTGAAGGAGGAGGAGATGTACCTCGGGGATGACTGAGCCCCTTCCTTAAGAGCGGTGCTCAAAGATCGCGCCGAAGCGGCCGCGATCCAGATCCGAGATCACGGGGATGCAGGCAAAGCAGCGCTGGGCCAGATCCAGCCGCTCTTCGCGCACGAGCATCTCGATCAAGCGGGCCCGGGCGGCTAGGAGATAGCGCACGTCATTGGCGGCATAGGCCAGCTGGGACTCGCTCAGTTCCTCAACCCGTCCCCAGTCACTGCTCTGGGCCCCTTTGTCGAGTTCGACGTGGCAGAGCTCGTTGACCAGGTCCTTGAGGCCGTGGCGGTTGGTGTAGGTCCGGGCCAGGCGGCTGCCGATCTTGGTGCAAAAGATGGGGCTGACGTGGATGTCCAGGCCTTCAGCGAGGGCGGCGACGTCGAAGCGGGCGAAGTGAAAGACCTTCTCGATGCCGGCTGCTTCCATCAGCTCTTTGAGCAGGGGTGCCTCGGTTTGGCCGCGGTGGATGCGAATGCAGCAGACGTTGTCGTGGTCGTCGCTGATTTGCACCAGGCAGAGGCGATCGCGGCCGTGGATCAGGCCCATGGCTTCGGTGTCCACCGCGAGTGCGCTGGAGGCCCCGAGTAGGGCGCGCCACTCAGGGTTCAGATCGTGATCCAGGACGGCAAAGCGAGCAGGGCTCGATCCCGCGGCAGGGGCGGAGACGGCGGAGGCGGCGCTGCTCAAGGGGGGATGGTTCAACTGCGATCCATCGTCGCGGACCGACGGCAAATCTCAAGATCATCTGTCGCTTTTGCGTATCAAAGTGAGATCGCGCTAGCAGTTGGTCAGCGCGTGGCCCCTCTCCTTCAATGCGTTCTCGTCCCTTGCCCCCACGGCCTGGTCTGGAGTCCATTCGGGCCTTTTTTGAGCGTCCGCCTGTCCAGCACTTGAGTTTGGAGTTGGCCGTCTGCTGGATTTTGGAGCGGCTGCTCGAGGCCGACACCTACCCGACGGCCCTGATGCAGGACCTCTCGGCCTCCCATCCCAAGTTGCGACTGTCGGAGACCGTGTTGCAGCAGGCCTTGGGCTTTTTGGACCAGGACGGCACGATCGCCAGTTACGCCCAGCGCTGCCCTAGCCGCGGGCGGCCGCGGCGGATGTTGCATCTTCTCGAGACCCGGCGCGGCGACGCTGAGCAGTTGATGCCGCCATGGCGCCACTGGCTCGAGGAGAATGAGCGAAATCTTCACGCCAGCAGCCATGCCCCAGGCCCTGGGCTCCACCCTGCCCCTCACCCTGCTGCTGGTTGTCGGTCTGGTGTTCTTTCTGCGGGCCGCCAGTAAGGACCGCACGACCGTTGTTGAAATCCGCTCCTCGAAGCCTCCGCTCGAGGTGCTTCCGGCCCTGGCGGAGTGGCTGAAGGGGCGCGGCTGGGTGGCCGAGGAGGCCAACCCGGAGCGCCGTTTGCTGAAGTTCTCCGGTCAGGTGGAGGCCAGTGGCGCCTTGGCGCTGTTGCTCTCTGTGCTGGGAGGGGTCGGTGCGGCCTGTCTGGGCCTGGTGCTCTGTCAGCTGTTGCCCGCCCTGGCCTGGTGGCCCCTGCTCTTGACCCTGCTGGGTCCCTTGGCTGGGGTGGTCTATCGCCGCCGCGCGGCGCGGGCTGAAACCGTGGAATTGCGCCTGATCAGCCACGACGAGGCCACCGGCAGTGCGCTGCAGATGCGGGCCCATCGCGATGAGTTGATCGCCCTGGAGCAGGAGATGGGGCCCCAGTTGGGGCTCTTTGGTGTGGGCGATCTGTTGCATTCGCCGATCTGAGCCAGGATGGGCCGATGAGGTTTCCCCGGCGCCGCACGTTGCTGTTGGCCAGCCTGGCTGCCGCCAGCTTGGCCCTGGCCGCTGACGCTCAGGCTCCGGCCCCAGCTCCCGGTGCCGCCGATGCCTTGACCGGCCCGCGCGGGCGCTTGGGACGGGACTGGATTGGGGTCCGGCAAGTCGCCAGCACCACCCCGATCCTGGTCATGGCTGGCCACGCTGACTCCCAGGCCATTCCGGGATCCGGAACCTCCGGCTACTCGGTCGATATCCGTGGTGCCAAGCCCATGCAGCAGGGCATCCGCGACGAGCTCTATTGGAATCTGGAGGTCGCACGCCGTGTCGTCCAGCTGGGCCGTCAGCGGGGGTTGAACATCCGCTTCTATGACCCTCCGGCGCGCACGATCGTCGATGGCGATGATCCGCGCACGAATTGGAGCGTGGGCAAGGCCCATGCGGAGGCCGGCGGCTACGCGATGGAGATCCATTTCGATGCCTATGGCCCCGATGGCATCGGCTCGGGGGTCATCCCGGCCCTGCATCGCCCCTTGAGCTCCCTGGATGAGAGCCTCGCGGTCGCCTTTGGCGGCTATCCCCTGCGCTTTCGAGGTGGATTGGGTGGTCCGAAACGGGGCATCACCCTGCTGGAGATCGGCAAGCTCGAGGCTCCCCTGGAGCCTGCCCTGCGCAATCCCCGCAGCCGTGATCAGGCCTTGGCGGTGATCAGTGAACGGGTTGTGGCTGCCTTGGAGGCCGGCTTGGGCCGCCACCGCTTGGTGGCGGCTCCACCCCCGGTCTCAGCTCACGGCGCCGTGGGGCTGGCAGCGACCAACCAGTGAGTCATCACCCAGCCAGTTCTGGGGCTTGGTGAACAGATCGGTCAGCAGGGCCTCGCGGCTGCCTTCCTCGGCTTTGTAGCCGTACTCCCAGCGCACCAAGGGGGGCAGGGACATCAGGATCGACTCGGTGCGGCCGTTGGTTTGCAGGCCAAAGATCGTGCCCCGGTCAAACACCAGGTTGAATTCCACGTAGCGGCCGCGGCGATAGAGCTGGAACTGACGTTCCCGCTCGCCGTAGGGGGTGTGCTGCCGCTTCTCAGCGATCGGCAGATAGCTCGGAAGGAAGGCGTTGCCGCAGGCGCTGGCCAGGTTGAAGAGCTGCTCCCAGCTCTGCTGGATGGGGCCGACCCCTTGCCCAGCGGCGGCAGCGGGCCCCTCGGGGGCTTGGCCCTTGTAGAGCACCCCGCGTGGATCCTGGTAGTCGTAAAAGATCCCGCCCACACCCCGGGTCTCATCGCGGTGCTTCAAATAGAAGTACTCGTCGCACCAGGGTTTGAACACCTGGTAGTAGGCCGGATTGACGCTGTCGCAGGCGTTCTTCAGGGTTTGGTGGAAGTGCTTGGCGTCCTCCAGGAAGGGGTAGTAGGGGGTCAGGTCAGCACCGCCGCCAAACCACCAGACGGGACCGGCCTCGAAGTAGCGGTAGTTGAGGTGAACGGTGGGGATGAAGGGGTTGCGGGGGTGCAGCACCATCGAGGTGCCGGTGGCATACCAGCGGTGGCCCTTGGCTTCGGGCCGTTGATTGAGGATCGAGGGGGGGAGCTCGGTGCCCTCCACCTCGGAGAAGTTCACACCGCCCTGTTCAAACACCCGGCCGCCTTTGATCACGCGGGAGCGGCCACCACCGCCCTCGGGGCGAATCCAGCTTTCCTCTTCAAAGCGCCCGCCGCCGTCGAACTGCTCCAGGCCAGCGCAGATGGAATCCTGCAGCCCCATCACCAGGGCGCGCGCCCGCTCGCGGGAGTTGGCGGGGGGAGCCTCGAGGGCGACGGCGCCGGAGGTTGCCGAGGTCTCACTCGCCAGCTTGGCCTTGGCACGGGACAGCAGACCCTTCAACATCGATGCTCGCGCCGTGGGGCAGGGGGAATCGGACCACCTTTTCAGTCCGACCCACCGCTGCACAAGTTTTCGAGAGGGTTCGTGATCCCGCCGGGCCCTGGCCTTGGGGATGCCTCTCTGGGCCAACGCTTTTAGGATCCGGAGCACCGTGTAATCGCCCGATGGCCAGCGCAGACCAGGCCCTGAAAGAGGCCCTCGCCGCCCTCGAGCCCCTGAAAGATGCCGGCACCGGCCGCAGCCTTCTGGATCTGCAGTGGATCCAAGAGGTTCGGGTCCAGAACAACCGCGTCGTGTTCCAGCTGGCGTTGCCCGGATACGCCAGCTCCCAGCGGGACCGGATCGCCGCCGATGCCCGTGGTGCCCTGCTCCAGCTCGGCGGGATTGATGACGTTCAAATCGAGTTGACCCAGGCGACCCCGCAGGCCCCCTCCCAGGGGGGCGCTCCCATCGGCGCGGCTGGTCATGGAGGCGGTGGTCCTGAGCGCCAGGCCATTCCTGGCGTCAAGCAGGTGATCGCCGTCAGCAGTGGCAAAGGGGGCGTGGGCAAAAGCACCGTGGCGGTGAACCTGGCCTGTGCCTTGGCCCAGCGCGGACTCAAGGTCGGTCTGCTCGATGCCGACATCTATGGCCCGAATGCCCCGACGATGCTGGGCGTGGCCGATCAAACCCCGCAGGTGCGGGGCAGCGGCAACGACCAGGTCTTAACCCCCATTGAGAGTTGCGGCATCGCGATGGTCTCGATGGGCCTGCTGATTGATGCCCATCAGCCCGTGATCTGGCGCGGCCCGATGCTCAACGGCATCATTCGCCAGTTCCTCTACCAAGTCGAGTGGGGTGAGCGGGATGTGCTCGTGGTTGACCTGCCTCCGGGGACGGGTGACGCCCAGCTCAGCCTGGCCCAGGCCGTGCCGATGGCTGGCGTGATCATTGTCACGACACCCCAAATGGTCTCTCTGCAGGACGCTCGCCGTGGCTTGGCGATGTTCCAGCAGCTGGGGGTTCCGGTTTTGGGTGTGGTGGAGAACATGACGGCCTTCATCCCGCCGGATGCCCCCGAGAAGCGCTACGAGCTCTTTGGCTCCGGTGGCGGCCAGTGCCTGGCCGATGAGAGCGGTGTGCCGCTCTTGGCCCAGTTGCCGATGGAATTGGCGGTGGTTCAAGGCGGTGACGGCGGCCGGCCTGTGACCGTCAGTGCACCGGAGTCGGCGACGGCCTCCGCCTTTGCCGCGCTGGCGGGCCGCCTCCCGGTGGCCACGCGCTGATGACGCTCTCGGGCTTCTGGGATCGCCGCCGCGGGGGCCTGCTGTTCAAACGGGATGGACG
Organism: Vulcanococcus sp. CPBay_Sum15L08_68; assembly: GCF_017855895.1. Taxonomy (NCBI): domain Bacteria; kingdom Bacillati; phylum Cyanobacteriota; class Cyanophyceae; order Synechococcales; family Synechococcaceae; genus Vulcanococcus; species Vulcanococcus sp. CPBay_Sum15L08_68. The sequence continues at coordinate 13,162 of NZ_JAFMFX010000002.1, forward strand.
CCGGCGCCGCTGGTTCGCCGGCGTCGACAAGATCCTGTGGTGGATCCCCCTGGCGATGATTTTCGTCGCCGGCTTCCTGATCGCCAGCACCCAGCGCCAGGCCGGTTACGCCGATTGGTACCAGCACTGGGTGACGGCGGCTGTGGGTTTGGTCATTGCCCTGCTGCTGGCCAAGGTCCCAGTGGAGCGCATCTCTCGCTGGACCTGGCCGATCTATGGCGCCATGGTCGCCAGCTTGATCGCGGTGCGCCTGATCGGGGTGAGCGCCTTGGGGGCCCAGAGCTGGATCAACATCGCTGGCTTCAATGTCCAGCCCTCTGAGTTCGCCAAGATCGCGGCCATTCTTTTATTGGCGCAGGTCCTGTCGCGCCATCCCGTTGAGCGGCCCGTGGACCTGGTGCGGCCGGTGGCGACCATCAGCGTCCCTTGGCTGCTGGTCTTGATCCAGCCCGACCTGGGCACCTCCTTGGTGTTTGGCGCGGTGCTGCTGGTGATGATGTTCTGGTCCGGGATGCCGGGGGCCTGGGTTGTGCTCCTGATCTCGCCGGTGGTCACCTCGGTGCTCGCCGGGGTCGTCCCGTGGCTGTTGGTGCTCTGGATTCCGGCCATGGCTGTTGTGGCCGCCCGTTCGCTGCCTTGGAAACGCCTGGCACCGATGGCCGTAGTGGCCATTCAGGGGTTGTTCGCTGTGGGGACCCCCTGGTTGTGGAACAACTTTCTGCAGCCCCACCAGCGGGATCGCCTGACCCTCTTCCTGGATCCCAACAAGGATCCCTTGGGCGGCGGCTACCACCTGCTGCAGAGCACCGTGGGCATTGGCTCGGGCGGCTGGTTCGGCACCGGTCTGCTCCAGGGCCATCTGACCCTGCTGCGCTTCATCCCAGAGCAGCACACCGATTTCATCTTCAGCGCCCTGGGCGAAGAAACGGGATTTCTGGGTTCGGCGTTGGTGGTTCTGGGCTTTGTCGCCTGGATCTGGCGGCTGCTCAAGATCGCCGGTCAGGCCCGCACGGATGTGGAGTCCCTAGTGGTGATTGGCGTGGGGGCGATGGTGATGTTCCAGGTGGTCGTGAACATCAACATGACCATCGGTCTGGGGCCGATCACCGGGATCCCCTTGCCCTGGTTGAGTTACGGCCGCTCCGCGATGTTGGTGAACTTCATCGGCCTGGGGTTATGCGCCTCGGTGGCCCGGGGCATTAAGCAACCGGCCAAACGCCGCTGATGGGAGTCCTGGGCTGCAGTTTTGAGGCGCTCCGGCGTCAACTGGCCCAGCAGATGCCCGCCGGTCGCTGCGATGAGGACAGCGTGCGCCGGCAGTGGTGGGCCGCCCTGGCCACCCTCCAGGAGGATTTTTTGCTGCCCCTGGGGGCTCAGCCCGGGGTCTGGCTGGCCTCCCCCCTGCCCGCCCTCTACGAACCCTCCCTGTTGCAGCAGTTCCAGGGCTGGGTCTGGGCGCCTTCTGAACTCAAGGACCTGCTGCAGAGCAACGCCCCCTTGCTGCCGGCCGCGGCGGCCAGCCCGTCGGTCAGTGGTGGATTTCAGCGGTTGGCCCTGGAGGAGGCCGATGGAACGGATCCACTGCTGGTGCTGATTACGCCGAAGTTGCAGATGGCGATGGCCCTGGTGGGCCCGGCCCAGGAGCGCCAACTGGTGGTTCGGTTTGACCCGCCCACCCTCTCTGCCGCGCTGTCGCTGTTCGATGAACGCCTGCAGCAGAGCGATCCCCAGCAGGGTCAGGCCCTGCGCCAGTCCATCCAGGCCCTGGGTGGACTGCACAACGACGAGCAGCTGGCGCAGCTGTTTTGGCCCCGCCTGGCTGAGCGGCTGGCGGCGATGGCCCCCAGCCTGACCCTGCAGCCCTTGGTGCACCGCAGCAGTGGCTCAGACAGCAGCTCCAGCCCCAGCAGTGAGTTGGCCCTGCTCGAGGCCCTCACCCATGAGGTGCGCACGCCGTTGGCCACGATTCGCACCTTGATTCGTTCGCTGCTGCGGCGCGGCGATCTCACGGAGTTGGTGCGCAAACGCCTGCATCAAATCGATGGGGAATGCAGCGAGCAGATTGATCGCTTCGGTTTGATTTTTCTGGCGGCTGAGTTGCAGCGTCAGCCGGTGCTCGATGAGCCGGCCCAGGCCCTGGCCCGCACCGATCTCGCCCAGCTCTTGGGTCAGCTTGAGGCCGGCTGGCAGCAGCAGCTGGAGCGCCGTGGGTTGAACCTGGAGCTGTTGCTCACGCCGGAGCTGCCGTTCGTCCTCTCCGACCCAGCGCGGCTGGAAACCGTCTTGGGCGGACTGATGGATCGCTTCAGTCGCGGCTTGCCCGCCGGAGCGGTGGTGCAACTGAGCCTTCAGCCCGCGGGGGCCCGGTTGAAGTTGCGCCTCAGTGCTGCGGCCTTGCCCACGGGTGAGGGTGAGCAGGACCTGCAAGAGCGGGTCGGCCCAGTCTTGAGTTGGAACCCCGGCACCGGCAGCCTGCAGCTGAGCCGTCAGGCCACCCAGCGCCTGTTCCACAGCCTGGGGGGACGGCTCGCGGAGCGCTCTGGAAATGACCTCACGGTCTTTTTCCCGGTGGCCTAAAACCGGCACCAATGTTGACGGGTGTGAAGAGAGCAGCGGCACCCCCAGTTCACCCCAAAACACGGTGCTAGCTTCCGCTTGAAACGGTCTGCGGTCTGCCGACACCCCCTCCGGAACAGCCATGACATTGAGCGGTCAACTCCCGAAGTACATCGGCAGCACCGGCGGTCTGCTCAACGCCGCTGAGACCGAAGAGAAGTACGCCATCACTTGGACCAGCGCCAAAGAGCAAGTCTTTGAGCTCCCCACCGGCGGTGCGGCTCACATGAATGAGGGCGAGAACCTCATGTATTTCGCCCGCAAGGAGCAGTGCCTGGCCCTCGGCACCCAGCTGCGCACCAAGTTCAAGCCCCGGATCGAGGACTACAAGATCTACCGGATCTTCCCCGGCGGTGACACCGAGTTCCTGCACCCCAAAGATGGTGTGTTCCCCGAGAAGGTGAACGAGGGTCGTCAGATGGTGGGCCACAACGCCCGCCGCATTGGCCAGAACGGCAACCCCGCCAGCATCAAGTTCACCGGCAAGAACACCTTCGATTCCTGATTCAGGACCTGCACTGCTTCGAGCAACGGGCGGTGCTTCAACCTCTATAAAGGCGGGGCTAAGCGCCCCGTTTTTTTTGCCTGCCCGTCGTCGTAGTGATGCCCTCCCCTGACCGCGCGACAGTTCTGGCCCAGGCCAAGGCGGGCAGCAATTACATCCCGATCTGGCGCACCTGGCCGGCGGACCTGGAGACGCCCCTGACCACCTGGCTGAAGGTGGGTGCCGGCAGTGACCACGGCGTCTTGCTGGAGTCCGTCGAAGGCGGTGAGCGGATCGGCCGCTGGAGCTTTGTGGTCAGCGATCCGCTCTGGACCCTCAGTGTGCGCGGTGAGTCGGCGGAACAGCGCTGGCGCGATGGACGCAGCAGCGCCCTCAGCGGGAACCCCTTTGATCTGTTGCGGGACACCCTGGCGGCCTACGACGCCCCGGCGGTTCCGGGTTTGCCTCCCCTGGGTCAACTGTTTGGTTTTTGGGGCTACGAACTGATTCGTTGGATTGAGCCCAGCGTTCCGATTCACCCCACCGATCCGGAGGGGCCGCCCGATGGCTGCTGGATGCTCGCTGACAGCCTGCTGGCCTTCGATCAGGTCAAGCGTCAGCTCACGGCCGTGGCCTACGTCAATCTCCACGACGAACCCGACGCGACCGCTGCCTACGACGCCGCGGTCGCGCGGTTGGACGCGCTGGAGCAGCGCATGCACCAGCCCCTGCCCTCCGGGGTGACACCCCTGGATTGGCGGGATGCCGATGCGGTGGATCTGCCCACCAGCAGCAACCGCAGTCGCGATGAGTTTGAAGCGGCTGTTCTGACGGCCAAAGAGCACATCGCCGCTGGGGATGTGTTCCAGCTGGTGATCAGTCAGCGCCTGGAAACGCCGGTTGAGCGGGAGCCGTTTGAGCTCTACCGCAGCCTGCGGATGGTGAATCCGTCTCCCTACATGGCCTTCTTCAACTTTGGAGGCTGGTACCTGATTGGCTCCAGCCCTGAGGTGATGGTGAAGGCCGAGCCCATGGCCGATGGCAGTGGCCGGGTGAAGGCCTCCCTGCGGCCCATTGCGGGCACCCGCCCCCGGGGACGGAGTGAAGCGGAGGACCTGGCGCTCGAGAAGGATCTCTTGGCCGATCCCAAGGAGCGCGCGGAGCACGTGATGCTCGTGGACCTCGGCCGCAATGACCTGGGCCGGGTCTGTGTGCCGGGCAGCGTCAGCGTCAGCGAGTTGATGGTGATTGAGCGCTACTCCCACGTGATGCACATCGTCAGTGAGGTGGAGGGATTGCTCGATCCAGAGCGGGATGTCTGGGATCTGTTGATGGCCTCCTTCCCGGCTGGCACCGTCAGCGGTGCGCCGAAGATCCGGGCGATGCAGTTGATCCATGCCTTGGAACCCGATGCCCGGGGTCCCTACTCCGGGGTCTATGGCGCCATGGATCTCAGCGGAGCGCTGAACACGGCGATCACGATTCGAACCATGGTCGTCCTGCCCGATGGGGACGGTCGCTGGCGGGTTCAGGTCCAGGCCGGTGCTGGCTTAGTGGCTGATTCGGTGCCTGCTTCGGAATTCCAAGAGACCCTCAACAAAGCCCGGGGCATGCTGAAGGCTCTGGCTTGCCTGGCATGAGCAGCCCTCTGTTGCTCAAGGGTTTTGAGGTCGAGCTCTACACCGGCCGTCCCGACGGGACGGTGGTGGGATGTTCGGCTGAAGTCGCGGCGGCCCTCGAGGGGTTTGTCACCGAGCCCGATTGCCGCAATCTCGAATACATCACCCCCCCTGCGGCCAGCTACGCCACCCAGCTGGCCCTGCTGCTGGAGCCCCGGCGGCGGCTGCGCCCTTGGCTGGCCCAACGGGGACTGACCCTGCTGCCTGGCAGCACCTTGAGCACCGGGGATAGCCAGCGTTTTGAGCGCTCAGACCCGAAGAACCCTTATCACGCCTACATCGAGGCCACCTACGGCACCCGGGTCGTGACCGCCAGTGTCCACATCAACCTGGGGCTCACCGATCCGGATCAGCTGTTTGCGGCCTGCCGCCTGGTGCGTTGTGAGGCGGCCTTGCTGTTGGCCTTGAGTGCCTGCTCGCCCTTCGTCGATGGGCAGGTCACGGGCGCCCATTCCCAGCGTTGGCTCCAGTTCCCGCTAACCCCCGAGCAGGTGCCCCTGTTCTTGAACCACGGGCACTACATCGACTGGGTGGAGGAGCAGCTGCAGTTGGGCACGATGCAAAACGTGCGCCATCTCTGGACCTCCGTACGCCCCAACGGTGAGCGGCGCCCCTACGACCTCAATCGCCTGGAGATTCGCATCTGTGACCTGGTGGCGGATCCCCAGTTGCTGTTGGCCCTGACGGCGTTTGTGGAGCTGCGCATTCACCAACTCCTCCGAGATCCTGCGGCCTGCGACCCGCTGCAGGCCAGTGACTTGGATCCCCAAGCCCTGGCAGCCCTTGCCGATGCCAATGATCAGGCGGCGGCGCGCAGCAGCCTGGACGCTGAACTCCGCCACTGGCGTGATGGTGCGCCGATCACGGCCCGCGCATGGATTGCCGCTGAGCTCGCCGGTCTGCAGTCCCTGGCCGGGGAGCTGGGTCTGGCTGAGCTGCTGCTGCCTCTTCAGCAGGTGTTGAGCCAGGGCAACCAGGCGATGCAATGGCTGGAGGCCCATGCCCAGGGCGTGTCCGTGGCAGAGCTGATTGCCTCGGCCGCAGCGGATCTCGAGCAGTTGGAAACCCGTCTTGGTGCGCAAAGCACCATCAACGAGGCAGGCACTTTGGGATGATCATGCAGCGCACCCCTGCCGAAACCGCCTCTATGGGGCCCACCCTCGCCGCAACTGAAGCCTCTGCTCCTGCGGCTGAGCCTCGGGTCACCCGACTCCTTGGCGATCGGTTGGAGCTGGTGGAGGACCTCTGGCAGACGGTGCTGCGCAGTGAATGTCCTGCCCCCCAGGCGGAACGGTTGCTGCGGATGAAAGCGTTGAGCAACCGCATCGACGGCGGCGCTCCCGATCAGGCATCCGAGGCGGCGACCGAGGAGATCGTGCAGCTGATCCGCGACATGGATCTGGCTGAAGCCATTGCTGCCGCTCGCTCCTTTTCCCTCTATTTCCAGCTGGTCAACATCCTTGAGCAGCACATCGAGGAGGACAGCTATCTCGCCAGCCTTCGGCCCCACCACGCTGAAGAGCTGAGCGATCCCTTTGTTCCGCCCCTGGCGAGCCAGAGCTCGCCCGCGACCTTCCGAGAGCTCTTCACCCGGCTGCGGGGCCTTGGCGTTCCTCCGGCCCAGATCGAGCAGCTGCTGCAGGAGCTCGATATCCGGCTGGTGTTCACCGCCCACCCCACGGAGATCGTTCGTCACACCGTGCGCCACAAGCAGCGCCGGGTGGCCTCCCTGATCCAACAGCTCCAGAAGAGTCAGCTGCTGCATCCCGAGGAACGGGACAACCTGCGTCAGCAGTTGGAGGAGGAAATCCGCCTCTGGTGGCGCACCGACGAGCTGCACCAGTTCAAGCCCTCCGTCCTCGATGAGGTCGATTACGCCCTGCACTACTTCCAGCAGGTGCTGTTTGAGGCGATGCCCCAGCTGCGCCAGCGGATTCGCACGGCCCTGGGTGCGAACTACCCCGATGTTCTGCCCCCGAGCGACGCCTTCTGCACCTTTGGCTCTTGGGTTGGATCCGACCGCGACGGCAACCCCTCGGTCACCCCGGACATCACCTGGCGGACGGCGTCTTATCAGCGTCAGCTGATGCTCGATCGCTACTTGGCTGCGGTGGAGGACCTCCGCGATCAGCTGAGTATTTCGATGCAGTGGAGCCAGGTCAGCGCTCCCCTGCTCGAGTCCCTCGAGATGGACCGCCTGCGCTTCCCGGAGGTCTACGAAGAGCGGGCGGCCCGCTACCGGCTGGAGCCCTATCGCCTCAAAATCAGCTACGTCATTGAGCGGCTGCGGCTGACCTTGGCCCGCAACCAGCAGCAGGCGGCTGCCGGCTGGGATGCTCCCCACGAACCGCGGCCGGCCCAGCCCGACTTTGGCAATCAGGGCGCCATGCCCGCTCCCCCCGCACCGGAGCTGCACTACGGAACGGTCGATGAGTTCCGCACCGATCTGGAGCTGATCAACGAAAGCCTGCAGGGCAGCGGCTTGAGCTGTGAGCCCCTGGACAACCTGATCGCCCAGGTCCACACCTTCGCGTTCTGCCTGGCCAGCCTCGATATCCGCCAGGAGAGCACCCGCCACAGCGATGCCCTCGATGAGCTGACCCGCTACCTGCAGATGCCCACTCCCTATGGGGAGATGGACGAGGAGCAGCGGATCAGCTGGTTGATGTCTGAGCTGCAGACCCGCCGTCCGCTCATCCCTGCGGCCGTCAAGTGGAGCCCCCTGACGGCTGAAACCTTTGATGTTCTGCGCGTCGTCAAACGGCTGCAGCAGGAGTTCGGCTCCCGCATCTGCCGCACCTACGTGATCTCGATGAGTCACACGGTGTCGGATCTGCTCGAGGTGTTGTTGCTGGCCAAGGAGGCCGGCCTGGTGGATCCGACCGCCCAGCGCTCCGACCTCTTGGTGATCCCCCTGTTTGAAACGGTGGAGGATCTCAAGGCTGCTCCTGGCGTGATGGAGCGGCTGTTTAGCGAGGACTTTTATCGCCAGCTGATCGCGAGCTCCAGCCCCAACGGGCGGCCGCTGCAGGAGCTGATGCTCGGCTACTCCGACAGCAACAAAGACTCCGGCTTCCTCTCCAGTAACTGGGAGATCCACCAGGCCCAAATCGCTCTGCAGCAGTTGGCAAGACGCCATGACGTCTGCCTGCGCCTCTTCCACGGCCGCGGCGGCTCCGTGGGACGGGGCGGTGGTCCGGCCTACCAGGCGATCCTGGCGCAACCCAGCGGCACCCTGAATGGCCGCATCAAGATCACCGAGCAAGGGGAGGTCTTGGCCTCCAAGTACTCCTTGCCGGAGCTGGCGCTCTACAACCTGGAGACGGTCACCACCGCGGTGATTCAGAACAGCCTGGTCACCAGCCACGTGGATGACACGCCGGACTGGAATGAGCTGATGGTTCGGCTGGCGGCGCGCTCCCGCAGCCACTACCGCTCCCTCGTCCACGACAACCCTGATCTGGTCGGCTTCTTCCAGCAGTGCACCCCGATCGAAGAGATCAGCAAATTGCAGATCTCCAGCCGTCCTGCCCGGCGCAAGAGCGGTGCCAAGGATCTCTCCAGCCTGCGCGCCATCCCCTGGGTGTTTGGTTGGACCCAAAGCCGCTTCCTGCTGCCCAGCTGGTTCGGCGTGGGCACGGCCCTGCAGGAGGAACTCAGCGGGGACCCCGGTCAGATGGAGTTGTTCCAGCAGCTCTATCAGCGCTGGCCCTTCTTCCGGATGCTGATCTCGAAGGTGGAGATGACCCTCTCCAAGGTCGACCTGGATCTGGCCCACCACTACGTCCAGTCCCTGGGACGCCCGGAGTCCCGCGAGGCCTTTGAGGAGATCTTCGCGGTGATTGCCCGCGAGTTTGTGCTCACCCGGGATCTCGTCCTGGCCATCACCGGCCATGAGCGTCTGCTCGATGGGGATCCGGCCCTGCAGCTCTCGGTTGAGCTGCGCAACCGCACGATCATCCCGCTGGGATTCCTGCAGGTGGCCCTGTTGCGGCGGCTGCGGGATCAGAACCGCCAGCCGCCCATGAGCGAAGAGGCGGCCCGCGACGACGGCCGGACCTACAGCCGCAGTGAGCTGCTGCGCGGCGCGTTGCTGACGATCAATGGCATTGCCGCGGGCATGCGCAATACCGGTTGAGGCGCGGCGGCCTTGCTTGATTCGCTTCTGATCCCCTTCCGCTCGCAGCCCCAGCCGCCGGCGTTGCCCCTGGGCTACAGCCTTGAGGGTCAGCAGTCCCCCAGTGGGGCAGAACTCAACCGACTGCTCGTGCAGTGCGGGGATCCCCAGCGGCTGGAGGAGCGGCTCGAGCAGGCCCTCTCCCGCAGCGCCTGGCAGTTCAGCGTGCGCAATGCCACTGGTGTCTTGGTCGGTTTTGTGCGAGCAACCAGCGACCTGGCCCTCAATGCCAATCTTTGGGATCTCTCAGCGGATCCACAAGACCCTGAGCAGGCCCAGGTGCTTCGGGTGATCGTCCATGCCGCCATGGCGCGGCTACGGCGCGAATTGCCCGGATGCAGCATTTCGGTGGCGGCCCCCAGCGTGGCCCTCGAGGCGCTCAAGCAAAACGGATTTGTCGTGGACCCCGGCGGTATTCGGGCCATGGGTCTGCGCCTCTAGGCCACAAAAAAACCCCGCCGCAGCGGGGTGATGTCGGTGACGGGTCTAGGACCTGATCACGAGCATGGAGGGACTCGAACCCCCGACCCTCAGAACCGGAATCTGATGCTCTATCCAACTGAGCTACATGCCCATGCGGCCTGAGCAAGATCTGTTGCTCAGATGGGTCGTGTGCAGGCAGCAGACCACCGTCACCGCCTTACCTTACTGGTCAGACGGCCCCAGAGACCCATTCGGCTGCACCGCCTGGAGCTGCGTCAGTTCCGTAATTACGGAGCGCTGAGCCTCACCCTCGAGGCCCCGCGATTGCTGGTGATTGGCCGCAATGGGGAGGGCAAATCCAACCTGCTGGAGGCAGTCGAGCTGCTCGGCAGTCTTCGCTCCCACCGCTGCAGCAGCGACCGGGATTTGATTCAGCAGGGGGAGCGGCAGGGGTTGATCGCCGCCGACTGTGACGGCGGCGATCGCCTGGAGTTGGAATTGCGCCGGCAGGGGGGGCGGCAGGCCCGCCGGAACGGCAAGGTGCTGGAGCGTCAGCACGAGTTGATTGGTCCCCTGCGCTGCGTCGGTTTCAGCGCCCTGGACCTGGAGCTCGTGCGCGGTGAGCCTGCCCTGCGCCGGCAGTGGCTGGATCGGGTGGTGCTGCAGCTCGAGCCGGTCTATGCCGAGTTGCTCAGTCGCTACGGCCGCCTGCTGCGGCAGCGCTCCCAGCTGTTGCGGCGGGGATTCCCCCAGGCCCAGCTTGAGGGCCTGCTGGATGCCTTTGACCAGCAGATGGCCTTGATCGGAACCCGGCTGCACCGCCGGCGGCTGCGGGCGCTGCGGCGGCTGGAACCCCTGGCCCAGGCTTGGCAGCACCGCCTCAGCGATGGCCGTGAACTCTTGGGTCTGCGCTACTGCCCCGGCAGTCAGCTCGAGGGTGAGGAGGCGGAAGCCCCCTGGCGGGATGCCCTGGCGGAGCAGTTGCTGCTGCAGCGCCCCCAGGAGTTGCGACTGGGCCAGTGCAGCGTCGGCCCCCACCGCGATGAGGTGGCGATGGAGCTGGGCGGCCAGCCGGCCCGCCGCTATGGATCAGCGGGACAGCAGCGCACCCTGGTCCTGGCCTTGAAGCTGGCGGAACTCGAGCTGGTGCATCAACTCTGGGGCGAGCCACCACTGCTGCTGCTGGATGACGTCTTGGCGGAGCTCGACCCCGGGCGGCAAGAGCTGTTGCTGGAGGCCGTGGGCCAGGGGCATCAGTGCCTGGTGAGCGCGACCCACCTGGGGGCCTTTAACGGCGGTTGGCATCAGGGTTCTCAGGTGGTCACCGTTGAGGCAGGAATGGTGCTCCCTGGCCAGTAAAGTCTTGAACTCTTTGCCTCACGTTGATGAGCCAAGCAGCCTGTCTCCACCCCAACCCGGGATGGACTGGAGCTGAGACCTTCTCCGCTAGCCCCCAAGCACCCAGTGCCACCGACATGGTGGGTAAACACTGCATCCTCGAGCTGTACAACTGCGACGCTGACAAGCTCGACGACGAAGCTTTCATCAGGAACGCCCTCACCACCGCTGCGAAGCGTGCTGGCGCGACCCTGCTCAATCTGATCACCCACCACTTCCAACCCCAGGGTGTGACGGGGCTGGCCCTTCTGGCCGAATCCCATATCTCCATCCACACGTGGCCCGAGTCGGGCTACGCCGCTGTGGACGTGTTCACCTGCGGTGACCACACCATGCCCGAGCGGGCCTGCATCGTTCTGAGCGAAGAGCTCAACGCAGGTAACTACAAGCTCAAGAGCTTCCGCCGCGAGACCCCTGAGGCTGTGGCCGACGCCGAGCGTGAACCCGACCTGATCGCAGCCTGATTGCGATCGAACACCGAGCCTCCCGCCAGCGGGGGGCTTTTTTGTGCCCGTGCACCAGTGGCGTGTCTTGGAAGGATTGGCTGTAATGCCGCCAATCTGGATCTCTCCCCCCATGCAGGAGATCACCTTTGCCATCGAGGCGGCGCTGATCACCGGCGGCAGCTTGGCGCTGTTGACCCTGGCCTCCCGGGTCCCCGCCGCCGCCGATCAGGCGCTCGCCGCTCCCCCCGCGCCACCGAAGCTTGACCACCGTCCCTCCCCGCGCACCCAATTGGAGGGCCAGACGGTGGTGCAACTGCAGCAGCTGGCCCGTGCCCGGGGGCTCTCCGGAGTGAGCCGCCTGCGCAAGGCAGATCTGATTGAGGAGTTGCTCAGCGCTTGAGGGCCCGGTTGAGCTTTCCGCTCACCAAGCCCTCAAGATCCAGGCTGACGGCGCTGAAGCCCAGGCCCAGCAGGGCCTCCACAACGGCAGTGCGGGTGGGCTCCTCCACCAGGCGTTGCAGGGCTGAGGGGGGCACCTCGATGCGGGCCGTTTCCCCCTGGCTGCGCACCCGCAGTTCCTGAAATCCCCTCTGCCGCAGCCAGGCTTCGGCGGCGCCGACCCGCTGCAGTCGCTCAGCGTTGATGCCTTCGCCGTAGGGAAAACGTGAGGCCAGGCAGGGTTGAGCGGGCTTGTCCCACCAGGGGAATCCCAGGGCCCGCGAGAGGGCACGCACCCCGGCTTTGTCGATCTGCAGTTCCGCCAGGGGCGATGAGACCCCCCGCTCCCGCGCCGCCTCGATGCCGGGGCGATGGTCGCCGAGGTCATCGCGGTTCACGCCATCGAGAACGCTGGCACCGCGCCATTGCTCGTCGAGTTGGCCGACCAGTTCAGCGATCACGCTGTGGAGTTCCCGCTTGCAGGCGTAGCAGCGGTTCTCTGGGTTGCTGCTGTAGGCCGGATCGTTCAGCTCGGCCGTGGGCAGTTCCTGCTGCTGGATGCCCATCCAGACCGCCTGCTGCTGCGCTTCTGCTCGGAGGTGGGGCGCCAAGGCCGGTGAGATGCCGGTGACCGCCAGGGCGCGATCGCCCAGCTGTTCAGCTGCGATGGCGGCCACCAAGGCACTGTCGACTCCGCCGGAGTAGGCGACGATGGCCGCCGGAAGCGACGCAATGCGCTGCCGCAGGGCCCCGAGGGCCTCCACCAAGGGAGGCTCCAGTTGTTCAACGATGGGGTGCCCTGGCTTCAAAACACTCTCGTTAGGATCCAACGGTAAGAGGCTCGTCGATGGCTCCGCAGGCAACCTCTGCCAGCACTAGTCGCAGCACCGGACGCGGCATTGGGATCCGAACCGCCGCCGATGGCAGCGAGCGCAGTCGCGGCCAGGTTCACGTCTACGACGGCGAAGGCAAAGGCAAAAGTCAGGCGGCCCTCGGGGTCGTCCTGCGGACCATTGGCTTGGGCATCTGCGAGCAGAAGCAGACCCGGGTGCTGTTGCTGCGTTTTCTGAAGGGGCCCGGTCGCTCCTACGACGAAGACGCGGCGATCGAAGCGCTGCAGCAGGGTTTCCCCCATCTGATCGACCAGGTCCGCACCGGCCGCGGCGAATTTTTTGGCGCCGATGAGGTCACCCGCGTGGACGTGCAAGAGGCCCAGCGGGGTTGGACCATCGCCAAGGGGGCCATCGCCAGCGAGCTCTATTCGGTGGTGGTGCTCGATGAGCTCAACCCCGTGCTGGATCTCGGCTTGTTGGATGCCGAGGAGGTGGTGCGCACCCTCTCGGCCAAGCCCGCCGGCATGGAGGTGATCGTCACCGGTCGGGGCGCTCCTCGCTCCTTGGTGCAGATTGCAGACCTCCACTCGGAGATGCGCGCCCACCGGCGCCCCGATACCCCGGCCTTCGAGGAGCAAACCGGTGAGCCGGTCTTGGCGGGCCTCGAGGGGGTTGAGGTCTACACCGGCGAGGGCAAGGGCAAGTCCACCAGTGCCCTGGGCAAGGCCCTGCAGGCCATTGGCCGCGGCATCTCCCAGGACAAAAGCCACAGGGTGTTGATCCTGCAGTGGCTCAAGGGGGGCAACGGCTACACCGAGGACGCGGCGATTGCGGCCCTACGGGAGAGCTACCCCCATCTGGTGGATCACCTGCGCTCGGGCCGGGACGCCATCGTCTGGCGCGGTCAGCAGCAGCCGATTGATTACGTCGAGGCCGAGCGCGCTTGGGAGATCGCCCGTGCGGCGATCTCCAGTGGTCTCTACAAGACGGTGATCCTCGATGAGATCAACCCCACCGTTGATCTGGAGTTGATTCCGGTGGAGCCGATCGTGCAAACCCTGCTGCGCAAGCCGGCTGAGACTGAAGTGATCCTGACCGGACGCTGCAAGCACCCCCCGGCCTACTTCGATTTGGCCAGCGTCCACTCCGAGATGGTCTGCCACAAGCACTACGCCGAACGTGGGGTGGACCTCAAGCGCGGCGTGGATTACTGAGCGCTGACCATGAAAAAAGCCCGGGGAGTCCCCGGGCTGAGGTCTTGCAATCAGTAGCGGGGGACTGAGCTGTCCACCTCTTGGCTCCAGGCATCGATGCCGCCGGCCACGTTGATGCCTTCAACGCCGTGGCGCTTCAGGGCAATCAGGGCCTTGGCGCTGCGGCCCCCGAGCTTGCAGTGGACGTAGAGCTGCTTGCCGTCGGCCAGCTGCTTGATCCGCTCCACGGCGGTTCCGTTCTCGATGTGGTCGAGGGGAATCAGCTCGGCTCCTGGGATGACCGCAATCTCCGCTTCGGGCGGGTTGCGCACGTCGATCAGCACCATGCCGGAGGTGTCCCCATCCAGCAGGGTCTTCAGTTCGCTGACGCTGATGCTTTCGACGGAGCCGGCTTCCTCTTGGCCGGGTGCGGTGCCGCCGACCCCGCAGAACTCCTGGTAGTCGATCAGCTTGTCGATCACCGGGCGCTCCGGGTTGGGGCGCAGCTTGAGCTCCCGGAACTTCATGCCCAGGGCATCAAACAGCAGCAGCCGCCCGCTGAGGGTGGTGCCGATGCCGGTGATGATCTTCACCGCCTCGGTGGCCTGGATCACGCCGATGATTCCGGGCAGAACGCCCACCACGCCGCCCTCGGCGCAGGAGGGAACCATGCCCGGCGGCGGGGGCTCAGGGAAGAGGTCGCGGTAGTTGGGGCTTTCGGCATCCAGGTTGAACACCGTGGCCTGGCCTTCAAAGCGGAAGATCGAGCCGTAGACGTTGGGTTTGCCCAGCAGCACGCAGGCGTCGTTCACCAGGTAGCGGGTGGGGAAGTTGTCGGTCCCGTCGCAGACGATGTCGTAGGGGCGAACGATGTCGAGGGCGTTCTCGCTGCTGAGGGCCGTCTCGTAGAGATCGACCTGGCAGTGGGGGTTGATCTCGAGGATTCGCGCCTTGGCCGATTCGATCTTGGGTTTGCCGACCCAGCTGGTGCCGTGGATCACCTGGCGCTGCAGGTTGGAGTGATCCACCACGTCGAAGTCGACGATGCCGATGCGGCCGACGCCAGCCGCAGCCAGATAAAGGAGCAGAGGGGAGCCCAGTCCGCCGGTGCCCACGCAGAGGACAGAAGAGGCTTTGAGCCGCTTTTGACCCTCCATGCCCACTTCCGGCAGGATCAGGTGGCGCGCAAAACGGGCCACCTCATCGGGGCTCAGCTCGATGCCGGTGGTGTCAAGGGGAAGCATGGAGTGCCGATCGCTTTCCAGCTCCCTACTTTCCCAAACGCTGGTCCCCTGCGGCCAGCCCCTGTCGCAAAGGCAATTCACGGGGCTCGCAGGCGTCGTCATCCCCGGACAGCCACCAGGCCCGCCAGCGCTCGTTGCCCAGGCCTGAGGCGATCACCATCAAGGTGGGCCCAAAGCAGAGCTCCCGGTCGGTTTGGGACGGGATGGCGGCGCTGGTGGGATGGCTGTGGGCTGAACCGATCACCTGGAGCCCATGCTCCCGGGCCCAGCGTTGCGCGAGCAGCTGCTCGCGGGGATCGAGCAGGAAGCGGTGGTCCCGTTCCCGGGCCGGTTCCCAGCGGTTGCAGCAGGGCCAAACCCGATGCAGCTCCAGGCTTTTGCCCTTGGTTTTACCCAGCAGGAGAGCACAACCCTCTTCCGGCAGGGCGGCGTTGAGGGTTCGCTCCAAAACGATCAGCCAATGACCATCAACGCGCAACTGGTCTGGCGCTTGGGCAGTCACCCGGATACCTTGTGTCGAGGTTTTTAATCCAAGCCCATCCTGATGACCGACGAGAGCAACGATCTGAAGGAATCGGCAACTCCAGCTGCAGAAGAGGCCGGCGCGAATTTCACCGAGCGCTACACCGAGGTGCTCTCCAAGGTCAACGAGACCCTGGACAAGGTGGACTGGAACCAGATGGGCCGCATCGGTAAGGGTGTGGGCGTTCTGGTGATCGTGATCGTCGCCCAGGTCCTGATCAAGGGCGTGCTGGACACCATCAACCTGCTGCCTGTGGTTCCTGGTCTGCTGGAGCTGCTGGGCCTGGTGGTCGTGGGTCAGTGGAGCTGGAAAAACCTCACCACCAGCGACAAGCGCACCGCCGTGATCAACAAGGTCCAGGGTCTGCGCAAGGAATACCTGGGCTGATTCAGTTCCTTATTGCCACTCGCGAAGGAGCGCGGTGATGCTGGCGGCACTTTGCTGCCAGTAGCCACCGCCAAAGAGATTGGCGTGGTTGAGCAGGTGATACAGGTTGTAGAGCTCGACCCGCCGCTGGTGGCCCGCTTCCAGGGGCCATTCCCGTTCGTAGCCGCGGAAGAAGCTGCGGGGGAAACCGCCGAAGAGCTGGGCCATGGCTAGATCCACCTCCCGGTCCCCGCGGTAGACGGCCGGATCAAAGATGGCGCCGCCGCCGCCCTGAAGTAGCGCAGCGTTCCCGCTCCAGAGGTCGCCGTGGACGAGGGAGGGCTCGGCCGGGTGCTCCGCGAGCCAGAGCGGTACCCGCTCGAGCAGGGCCTCGGCTCCAGGAAGCGCGTGTCCTGAGTCGGCCGCCCAGCTGAGCTGGGGCCTGAGGCGCTGCTCGGCAAAAAACGCGCCCCAGGTCTCTCCCCAGCGGTTGGCTTGGGGGCCAGAGCCAATGAAGTTGTCGCGCTCCCAGCCGAAGCGTCCGTCATGGCCAATGAGGCTGCCCCGGTGCAGCTGGGCCAGTCCTGCCCCTAGGGCTTCCCAGGCCTGGGTTGGGTCCGTTGGCGTGCCGAGCTCCAGCCAGTTCAGCAGCAACACGGCTTCGCCGCCGGCGAGGCCCAGGCCGCAGGGCCGCGGAACGCGCAGGCTCGATTGCCCCTGCTCGATGGCCCTGGCCAGGGCCTCCAGCCCCTGGGCTTCAGCCTCGAGCACCGGCAGCAGTTCGGCGCGGTTGGTTTTGGCGAAGAGCTCCTGCCCATCGGCCAGGGCCAGCCGCCAGGCGCTGTGGATGCAGCCTCCACCCACCGGTGAGCGCTTCAGCAGCCGGGCCCCGCTGGTGGCCTCGATCCAGTCTGAGAACGCCTGCGGGATGGCCACGACGCGGTGGAGGGAGGGGCGCTGCCAGCATGCCGCGATGGGCAAATCCTGTGATGTTGCAGTCGTTGGAGGGGGCATTGCCGGCCTGACCGCAGCCGCACTGCTGGCCGCAGAAGGCCTGCAGGTGGAGTTGCTGGAGGCCCACAGCCAGACCGGTGGCTGCGCTGGAACCTTTCGCCGTGGTCCCTACGTCTTTGATGTGGGGGCGACCCAGGTGGCGGGGTTTGAGCCGGGGGGGATCCATCAGCGGCTGATGGCCCATTTCGGTGTCCCTCTGCCCGAGGCCACTCCCTTGAATCCCGGCTGCAGCGTGCAGCTCAGCACCGCTGAGGAACCGGTGCACCTCTGGCGGGATCCCGAGCGTTGGCGCCAGGAGCGCGAGCGCCAGTTCCCAGGAAGTGAACGGTTTTGGGCCCTCTGTGCCCTGTTGCACAGCAGCAATTGGGCCTTCGCCGCCCGTGATCCGGTGCTTCCGCCGCGCACGCTTTGGGATCTGCGCCAACTGCTGGGGGCCCTGGGGGCCGGCACCTTGGCCAGTGGCCTGTTCACGACCGCCACGGTTGCCGATTTGCTGGTGCTCAGCGGCTGCGCGGGGGATGCGCGCCTGCGGCGCTTCTTGGATCTTCAGCTGCGCCTCTATTCCCAGGAGCCCGCCGACCAGACGGCGGCCCTCTACGGGGCCACGGTGTTGGCGATGGCCCAGGAGCCGCTTGGGCTTTGGCACCTCCACGGCTCGATGCAGCAGCTCTGCCAGGCCCTCGAGCAGGTCCTGGAGGCCAGGGGGGGGAGCCTGCGCTTGCGCCATCGGCTGAGCCAGATGCGCCCTGGCGGCAGTGGTTGGCAGCTGAGCGGTGAGGGGCCAGGCCAGAAGCCCTTTGCGCTGGAGGCGGCCGATGTGGTCTGTGCGCTGCCGCCTCAGACCTTGCCGGCTCTGCTCGGAGAGTCCCTGCCAGCGGCCTATGGCCGTCGCATCGCCGGCTTCCCGGATCCATCGGGTGCCTTGGTGCTCTATGCCGCGGTGGATCGCGATCGCCTGCCCAAGGGACTGGGGCTGCATGCCCAGCTGGATTGGCAGGACCCCGGCAGCGTCTTTCTCTCCTTCAGCGCCGAGGGCGATGGACGGGCCCCGGCGGGGCAGGCGACCTTGATTGCGAGTGTCTTCACCCCGGCCAAGCCTTGGTTTGATCTGCCTGAGCCTGAGTACCAGCGCAAAAAACAGCAGGCGATGGCGGGGATCCAGGCGGCGCTGGAGGCCTTCTTGGGTCTGAGGCTGGAGGACTACCGCCATGCTGAGCTGGCCACCCCGCGGGGTTTTGCGGGCTGGACGGGCCGACCCTTCGGCTTTGTCGGTGGCCTGGGCCAGCACCCGAGCCGCTTTGGTCCCTTTGGCTTGGCCAGCCGGACTCCCCTGGCGGGGCTTTGGCTCTGCGGCGACGCGATTTATCCCGGTGAGGGCACCGCTGGAGTGAGCCTCTCGGCCTTGATGGCCTGCCGCCAGTTACTGCAGAGCAAGGGGCGCTCCCTGGTGCTCAGCAGCTAGAGGAATTCAGGTCGCAGGGCCTGGCAGTGCACCAGCTCCTGCTGCAGGGCCTCCCACTGCTCTCCCTCCACCAAGCTCTGCAGCTGTTGCAGTTGCCGTTGGTACTGCTCCAAGGCGCTGAGGACGGCGGCGCGGTTCGTGCGCGCCATCAAGGTGCCCAGTTCGGGATTGCCGCCGCCGATGCGGCTGGTGTCGGCGAAGCCGCTGGAGGCCAGGGCCCGCACGAGGGCTGGGGCCGCGGTTCCGCCTTGATCGGCGCTCTGCAGCAGTGCAGCACTGACGAGGACCGGCATGTGGGAGATCAGGGCTACGGCCTGGTCATGGGCCGCGGCGGGGCACTCCAGCCAGTGGGCGCCGATGCTCTCCGCCAGGCCGCGCACCGCCGTCAGCGCCTCTGGATCGGTCTCGGCTGTGGGGGTGGCAACCCAGGGACGCCCTTGAAAGAGACCGGCAAGGCCCGCCTCCACCCCGGCTTGGGCCGTCCCCGCCATCGGATGGCTCGGCACGAAGCGCCGGTGCAGCGATGCCCAGCGCTCCTGGATCGGTTGCTTGACCGATCCCACATCCGTGATCACGGCGTCGGCCGGCAGGGCCGCCACCAGGCTGGGGTCTGGTTCCAGCAGGCGATCCAAGGGCAAGGCCAGGATCACCAAACCGCAGTCCTGCAACACCGCCGGATCGGTGTCGATCCTCTGGGCCAGCCCCCGCTCCTGGGCCCGCTCGGCGGTGCTGCGGCGATGGACCAAGGCTCGGACCTCGAGTCCCTGGGCTTGCAGATCCAGGCCCAGGGATCCGCCGATCAACCCCAGGCCCACGATCCCGATGGGTCGCTCTCGCCAGTGGGTTGTCATCGCTGAACAGTTGTCTCGTCCCAGCTTCCTACGATTCCCCGATGTTGGAAGCCAAGGCCCACCAACAGCTCAAGGCGCTCCTCCGCCTGGAGGGGGAAACCCGCTGGCCCCACCACCTCACCTTGAGCCGGTTGGTGGCCCGCAGCCTGCGGCGCTCGGATCAGACCTTGGTGCGTCTGGCCCCCGGCAGTGATCCCAGCTGGCTGCTGGGCCTGTTGGTGCCCTTGGCTCTCAACAACAGCCCCGTGGCGTTGGTGGTCAGCCCGGCCCTGCGCCAGCGTCTGTTGACGGTGGAGTTGCCCCGGCTCCAGGCCGTTGGCTTGAACCTCCCCTGCTGGGAGGGCACGACGGCACCGGAGTCGGCACCGCTCTGGCTGCTGCAGCACGACGCCCTGGTGGCGGCCTGGCGCAGCGGTCAACTGGCGGACCGCCAGCTTGTGGTCCCGGAGGGGGAGCTGCTGCAGCCGCTGCTGCGGCAGGCCCTGGAGGTGGTGATTGAAACGGAGCACTGGGAGCAGTTGCGCCGCAGCCTTCCCGCCGCTGCCCCCAGCCTGCTGCAGCTGCATGAACGCTTGAGTCGCCGGCTGTTGGCCCGGCCCTGCGGTCCCCATCAGCGGGTTCCCATCACTCCAGATGATGAGGCCCCCTTGCGGCAGTTGCTGGGGGTCCTGTCTCCCCTGCCGGAGCCCTGGCCCCAGTGGCTTTCCGTCGCGGGCGAGGACTGGACCAGTTGGGCCTCGGTCAATCCAACCCTGCTGCAGTGGACCCTGCATCGCCAGCCCCTGGATCCCTGCACCGTGATGCCCGGGCTCCTCAGCGGCCGTGGCTTGGTGGTGGTTGGCCCCTGGCCGCAACCGGCCCCTTCAGGACTCGGGATTGAGCCCCAGGTGGAGGTGAGCCTCGCGGATCCGCCCCTGCTGGATCCCTTGCCCCTGTTTGCTCCCCAGGGGCAGGCCCTGCCGAATGCTCCCCACTACCCCAGCCATCTGCTGGATCAGTGCCGCCGCTTGGTCTTGGGGCAGGCCGGCCTGACGGTGGTTGTGCTTGATGACGAGGGGTTGAGGCTGGGACTGACCAGTGCCTTGGCGGCGGAATTCGGCAGTCGAGTGGGCCATGAGCTCACTGCCCCTGAGGCCAATGGCGTCCTCTGCTGCAGCTGGAGTTGGTGGCTGGAGCATCAACAGCGATTGCCGTTGCCCTGTCAGCTGATCGCGGCCACCCTGCCCATCTCGAGCCTGGAGGACCCGCTCACGGCGGCTCGGGTGGCGGCTCTGCGGCTGCAGGGTCGTGATTGGTTCCGGGAGCTGCTGCTGCCTGAAGCCCTGGGCCGACTGCAGCGCTCGATTGCTGGTTTACGGCGCAACGGCGGTCGTCTGGCCGTCCTTGACGGCCGCTTGAGGCGCCGGGGTTGGGGCCGTCAGGTGCTCGAGGCCCTGGAGCCCTGGGTGGCCCTGCATCGACTGCTCCCCAACCCGTAAGTGGCCTAGTCCCCGTAGCCTGACCGCGCCGCGCAGCACAGCAGCAATGGGAGAGGCCAAGCGTCGCTCGGAACAGGGTCTGCCCCCCCGCGAGAAGAAGAGCGAGAAGGCCAAGGACACCTCACCGCGTCTGGCTCCTTGGCTGCCCTTGACCCAGCGCCAGGGTGAGCAGTTCGTCTCCGTCACCACCCGTGGCGCCTGGATCGGCATTGGTGCACTGGTGCTCTTCTGGCTGACGGTGCGCTTCCTCGGCCCCGCCTTGGGCTGGTGGACCCTGGCCGACGGTTAATCGTCAGGGGGCGAACATCCTTGCTCGCGCAAATCTGAAGAAAAGATTAGGATCGATTTATTCTTGAGTTGCGGCGGTCATGTTCGCGCGCCTAGCTGAGCAGTACCGCTCCGTTGTTGAGGACTTGGTGATGAGCCTGCGTGCTCTTGCTGAGGGTCTGCAGCGTCAGGGAATTGCCGCCACTTGCTATGTCTGCGGCGATGGTCAGGACGGCCACGGCGCATCCTTCGTCGCCAGCTTGGGCGATGAGCACATGGTGCGCTTTTTGGTTTCGGATTTCGGCATCAGCTGGGTGGAGTCCCGCAACGGCCATGAGCTGGTGAAGCTTGAGGGTGCTGAGGCCATTCAGGAGCTGGAGCGCCTGAGCGCCAACCTCCGCGCCCTCGCTCAGCCTTCGGTGGCCGCGGCGCCGGTTTCTTAGGCCCGAGCCAACCAGCAAAAAGCCCCCGGGTGATTCACCCGGGGGCTTTGTTGTGCCTGGAGGCCTTAGCTGGCGGCGGGTAGGGCCTGGTCCTTGTCGGCGCTGGCGCTTCCAGCGGCGGCCAACTTGGCGGCGGCGGTGGCGACGGGCTTCAGCGAGTCGGTGGTTTCGCTGAGTTTTTGACGCACCTTCACTTCAATGGCCTCTTTCTCGGTGCTGTTCTGCTCGAGCCAGGTGATGGTGTTATCGCGCCCTTGGCCGATGTTGTCGCCTTCGTAGCTGTACCAAGCGCCTTTGCGAACAACGACACCGTGCTCTTCGGCGAGATCGAGCAGGCAGCCCACGGTGCTGATTCCACGGCCGAAGAGGATGTCGAATTCCGCGATCCGGAAGGGCGGGGCCACTTTGTTTTTGGCCACTTTCACCTTGGCGCGGATCCCGAATTCTTCGGTGCCCCGCTTGAGGGTCTGGATGCGGCGGATGTCGAGGCGGACTGAGGCGTAGAACTTCAGGGCGTTACCGCCGGTGGTGGTCTCAGGGTTGCCGTAGGTCACGCCAATCTTTTGGCGGAGCTGGTTCAGGAAGATCACGGTGCAACCGGACTTGCCGATGTTGCCGGTGATTTTGCGCATCGCCTGGCTCATCAGGCGGGCCTGGCTGCCGACGGCGAGGTCCCCCATCTCGCCCTCGATTTCCGAGCGGGGCGTCAGCGCTGCCACTGAGTCCACCACGACGATGTCGACGGCTGCGGAGCGCACCAGTTGATCAACGATCTCCAGGGCCATCTCGCCGGTGTCCGGCTGGGAGACCAGCAGGTTCTCGATGTCGACGCCCAGGGCCGCGGCATAGACGGGGTCCAGGGCGTGCTCGGCGTCGACGAAGGCGGCTACGCCTCCGCGGCGCTGCACTTCAGCGATGGCGTGCAGGGTGAGGGTCGTCTTACCAGAGCTCTCCGGGCCATAGACCTCAACAACCCGTCCCTTCGGGTAGCCACCGCCGAGGGCGAGGTCGAGGGTCAGGGCGCCGGTGGGGGTGGTCTCGATCCGCATGCGGGAGGCATCCCCCAGCCGCATGATCGAGCCCTTGCCGAAGTTGCGCTCGATTTGGTTCAGAACGAGGCCAAGGGCCTTGTCCCGCTCAGGACTTTTGGCGCTGGTGCTCTTGTCGTCAGCAGGCATATCGCGAAAGGGTTGAAGGAGCGGCCGCGCAGCGGGTAGGCCAGTTCGGTGGAGCCATCCTGGGCGACCTCTGTGAAAGAAGTGCCACCCCAGGCGCCAGGTGTTTCACCGGAGCGAACCCTGGCCTGTAGTACAGGCGTACCCTAGCGGCTCAGGGCCAGCTCGCCAAGGGCCCGGCAAAGCGCTGGGGCTCCAGCAGTTGGATGCCCTCGGGCAGTTGTTCGCGGTCGTGGGGGCCCAGGTAGCCCCAGGAGACCAGAAAGCAGCGCACCGCCTCCAGCCCCGGTGTGCGGCGCACGGTTTCCAGGGTGACCCGCCGGTCCTCGACAAACCAGAGGGGGCGGCCCTGCTCCCTGAGTCGCAGCAGAACCTCTGGCTTGCTCCCTTGTTCGTGGCCGTAGACCGCCTGGGGATGCAGGCCGTAGCCCGTGAGCAGCTCCCGAGCAAAGTTCCCACCTTTGGTGGTCAGCACCAGCCAGGGGCTGCCTTCGCTCTCCAGGGCCCGCAGTCGCTCGGGGATGCCTGGATAGGGGCTGTGCAATGCCCTCCAGCCGCTGGGGTCCTGCTGGATCGCTTCGCTGCGGAGGTCCTCCAGGGCGCTTTGGAGCTGCTCCGCTGAAAAGCCCCAGTGCGCCAGAGCCGTTTGCGTGTGCTCCTCGTAGGCGCTGACGTAGTGGCCGACGTCGAGATCGCTGCGGGAGAGCTCCAGGGCCACGAGGACCATCTCCCAGCCCTTGTGGATCAGTGGTCTGAGGGCGCCGAAGGCCTCCGGAGCCCCTTCCGGCAGGTGGCACTCGGGCGCCAGGAACTGGGCGGCCCTGCGGGCGCTCCACCAGTACTCACGCATCCCGTCGACCAGGACGCCATCAAAGTCAAAGACCAGCAGTGGTTGGAGGCTCATGACGCTCCAAAGCCCTTGCGGTGGCTTGGATCTTGTGAAACTGGGCCGCTAGGATTCGAACCTAGGAATGGCGGGACCAAAACCCGCTGCCTTACCACTTGGCGACGGCCCAACGCGCTGCTTGCGAACCCCCAGGAACTGGCGGTGTCATCAGCACTCAGATAGTTACCCACAACGGGTCGACCTTCGTCAATCTCACTGGGCCATCTCGGCCGAGTGGCTCAGCGGGGGAAGAGCCGTAGGCGCAGCTGGCTGCCACTGCCGAACTCGGCGGAAGTCAGTTGGTAGCGGGCCGCCAGTTCCGCTTGCATCCGCCGGATGGCCTCGGTGCGGGGCAGTAACTCCACCGGCTGCCCCTGGGGCAGGACGACCTGCTCGACGGCCAGGCGGCATTCCTCGAGGGCTTCGAGCGCATCGTCTCTGGAGCTGGCGGCTGCGGGGCGTGCCGCGGCATTGGTGGCCTCTGGGCGATCCTCTCGGCGCTGCAGCAGCCTCTCCAGGCCCCGTTGAATCTGGGGCAGGGTGTCGGCCTTGATCACAAGGATCGGCAGGCCTGCATCCTGGGCTCGCCGGCGCAGCTCAGGGCGCTGGCCCAGTTGTTGCCGCGCCGCCAGAACGACGTCGGCCTCCTCCACCGCTTCGACCAATTGCACGGGGAGACGCCGGCTGCGGATGGCCTGGTCAATCAGGGGTTCGCTCAGCCCTGCATTGAACAGATGCAGGGGTGCGCTTGGCGTCTCGGTTGGCGGGCTCGCTTCCGGATCCGGGAGGGGACGCAGGGCGAGGTTGGGCTGCGCTGAGACTCCAGCTGGTTCCTGGATGCGCCGAACCGGTGCGGCGGCGGGGGACGGCCGGGGGCTGGCCTTGGGCGCCAGCGGCTCACTCAGCTGCAAGCGCCCCTGGTCATCGAGCTGCCGGACCTGGGGCCGCGGCAGTTGACCGCGTAGCAGGAGGTCCACCGTGCGGGCGACGTCGCGATGCACGAGCCAGCGGTCGCGGCTGTGCATTTCCACCGCCATGGGGAAGGTGGGTTCGGCGGCGCGCTCGAGGACGGTCTTTTGCGTCCGTCGCCGCCGGGCCTCCTCGTCGCCGAGGGTGACGGATTCGATGCCCCCCACCAGGTCGCTGAGGGTGGGGTTTTTGACCAGATTGGCGAGCTCGTTGCCGTGGGCCGTGGCCACCAGCATCACGCCCCTCTCGGCGATGGTGCGCGCCGCCTGGGCCTCCAGCTCCGTGCCGATCTCATCGATCACGATGACCTCGGGCATGTGGTTCTCCACCGCCTCGATCATCACCTGGTGCTGCAGCTCCGGCCGGGTGACTTGCATGCGCCGGGCCCGGCCGATGGCGGGGTGAGGGATGTCCCCGTCGCCTGCAATTTCGTTGCTGGTGTCGATCACGACCACCCGCTTGTCCAGCTCATCGGCCAGAACTCGCGCAATCTCTCGAAGGGCGGTTGTTTTGCCGACGCCTGGGCGCCCCATCAGCAGGAGCGACTGACCGGAATCCATCAGGTCCCGGACCATGGCCACGGTGCCGAAGACCGCTCGGCCGACCCGGCAGGTCAGGCCGACGACGTCGCCGCTGCGGTTGCGAATGGCGCTGATGCGGTGCAGGGTCCGCTCGATGCCCGCTCGGTTGTCGCCTCCAAAGGTTCCGAGTTGTTCGACCACCGCCGCCAGGTCGCTGCGCTCAATCGGGTTCGCCCCAAGGGGGACGGCACGTCCCGGGTAACGGGCCTCAGGGATCCGGCCGAGATCGAGGACGACCTCAAGCAATTGCTCACGGGCTTCAGCTGAGCCCAGGGCACTGCGCACGGCCTCGGGCAAGACCTCGAGCAGGCGATCGAGGTCGTCCGTGATGCGTTGCGGGCTGATCGGTGCTGAAGCCATGGGGGCGTTCTAGCGATTAGCGCTCCAGCCAGGGTTGGATGAGGGCCATCACGCTGGTGCTGGCGATCGCTTCGAGCTCGGGAATGTCCCTCAGGGGCTGCCCGCGCTCATCGGCTTCCTGCAGCCAGGGTTGCAGCAGGCTGCGGGCCATCCCGCCAAAGGCAACACCGGCTGCCCGGTGGCTGGGGCCCAGGAGCTCAATTGTTTTGCCGTTGGTTCCCCCGGCCAGTTGCAGCGGGCCTGGCGGTGCCCAGGGGGCGATCGCCTCCAGCAATTTCACGGCGGAGCGGGCGGTCCCCACTCCGACATCCCCGCTCATGGGACGACCATCGAGCTGCCAGAGCGGCCGGTAGCCCGCCTGGCGCAGGGCGCCAAAGCGCTGCCAGAGCTCCCTGGCGAGCTCCCGGCTACTGAGGGGTGTGGTCTCCTGGCTGCCGGCGCCCCGCTCGAGTCCGCAGCTGATCGCCAGGCGCTGAAGGGGAACACCGCTGGCCTTGAGCTGGCTCAGGCGGGCTTCGAAGGCGCTCTGCCGTCCCGCCTGGGTGTGCAGTTCAACCGCATCCGGGTTGATGCTCCGGAGGAGTTCGGGGACCGCTTCGGCGCTGAGCCACTGCTGCTGTTCATCGATCAGGCCCAGGGGGCAGGCGGGCAGGCAGCGCCCACAGCCGTAGCAGCGCTCCGCCTGGACGCCGCCGTGATCGCCAATGGCCAAGGCCGGGCAGACCTTTTGGCAGGGCCTGGGACAGTCGCTGGGACAGCGGCTGGGGTCAAAGCTGGCCTTGCGGAAGTGGGGGTCGGCGCCGTCGCTGAGGCTGACCATCAGCCAGGGGCGCTGGGCACCCCGGGCCACAGCCCAGTCCATGCCGCGCCTGGCGGCCTCCGCAACGCCCGTATCGGCGGCAATGTCGATGCAGTGGATGCCCGCTGCGGTGTAGAGCGCGCAGAGGTCTTCGATGGCCGCCAGGTCTTGATTCCCGGCGCCGCAGATCAATTTGACCCAGCGGCCGTTTTGAAGGGCCGCCTCTGGGGTCAAACGGCTGCGGTCAGAACGGAGCTCAGGGGCTGCCATCGCAGGGCACGGGCGCCGCCCATCTCCACGACGATCTTCAGGCGGGGCTCCCGTTGGGTCAGGTTGATCAGCGACTCGAGCTCAGCGGTGGAGAGGACCTGCCCCTCCAGCAGCCAAAGCAGCACAGGGGCGTCGCCCTCAAAGAGGTGTCCCAGTTGTGGGGTGGCCATTTGCACCTCGCCAACGGCCGCGCCGCGGCCAACGCTTTGGTGCCCGAGGTGGGGAGGACGCACGCCGTGGGACTGCAGAAGGAAGGCTTCTGGATCCCCCAGGCCGCGTGCTGAGGTGAGCTGGGCCCGGTAGCCAGCGGCGCGCATCCGGCGCAGCAGCCTGGTCTCGGCGCCACCTTCTAATGGTGCGTAGAGGGCCAAGGCGCCCGCCCGCTCCAGCTCCTGGCGGAAACCGCGGCCGGTGAGCAGCAGGGGCATGGGGGCGGATCAGCGCTTGCGGAAGTCTGGCAGCTGATCGCAGGGGAAGGGTGTTATGCGCTGGGGTATGGTGTTCGCTTGTGCAATTGCAACTGTGCCCGTCCGCTAGCCGGGCCTCCAGGGCAATGCACAAGGTCGCCAGTGGTGGCGGCCTTCCCGGGCCCGTGTGGCTCTTCTGAGTCGCCGGGATACTGCTCAACCTTGAAGACGCCTTTGGCTTCTTCTTCTGAGCAAGTCCCAGCCCCCACTGATTCGAGTCGCTAGCTCCGCCGCATTGGTCCACTGCAGTTCCGGGTTAACCGGAAATTTCAGCTCCATCGGTTTCTTGCGCCACTCGATTCAGTCACGCCACTCCCTGTGAGTGGTGGTCCAGCTGGCGTATCTCCCTCCTTATGTCCATCGGCATTCTTGGGAAGAAACTGGGCATGTCCCAGTTCTTCGACGACGAAGGCAGGGCCATCCCGGTCACCGTGATCGAGGCAGGTCCTTGCCGCATTACCCAACTCAAAACCGACAGCACCGACGGCTACACCGCCGTTCAGCTGGGCTTCGGTGATATCCGCGAAAAGCTCGTCAGCAAGCCCGCTAAGGGCCACCTGGCTAAGTCGGGCGACGAGCTGCTGCGCCACCTGAAGGAATACCGCGTTGACTCCGTCGACGGTCTGGAACTCGGTGGTGACGTCACCGTGGCCGCCTTTGAGGCGGGCCAGAAGGTCGATGTGAGCGGCGACACCATCGGTCGTGGTTTCGCTGGTTACCAGAAGCGCCACGGCTTCAGCCGCGGTCCCATGACCCACGGTTCGAAGAACCACCGCGAGCCTGGCTCCACCGGTGCGGGTACGACCCCCGGCCGCGTGTACCCCGGCAAGCGCATGGCTGGTCGCTACGGCGGCAAGCAAATCACCACCCGCGGCCTCACCATCCTCAAGGTGGATGCTGAGCGCAACCTGCTCGTGGTGAAAGGCTCGGTTCCCGGTAAGCCCGGAGCCCTGCTGAACATCCTCCCCGCTAAGCGGGTGGGCGCCAAAGCCGCGAACTGAGGAGGACAGAGATGGCTAACTGTGTTGTTCGCGACTGGCAAGGCAAAGAGGCCGGCAAGGCCAGCCTTGACCTGAAAGTCGCTAAGGAAAGCTCCGCTAACGATCTGGTGCACCGCGCTGTGGTGCGTCAGCTCGCCCATGCCCGTCAGGGCACGGCCAGCACCCTCACCCGCGCTGAGGTGGCCGGCGGTGGCCGCAAGCCCTACAAGCAGAAGGGCACCGGTCGCGCCCGTCAGGGTTCGATCCGGACCCCCCTGCGTCCCGGCGGTGGTGTGGTGTTCGGGCCGAAGCCCCGCACCTACAACCTTGCGATGAACCGCAAGGAGCGTCGCCTGGCTCTGCGCACTGCGCTGATGAGCCGCGCCGCTGACATCACTGTGGTGAAGGGCTTTGCTTCGGGTCTTGAAACCCCGAAGACCAAAGAAATCACCGCTGCCCTGAGCCGCTTCGGCATCGCCGCTGGCTCCAAGGTGCTGGTGGTGCTGGATGCCCCCAGCGAGGTGGTGCGCCGCTCGGTGCGCAACCTCGAAAAGGTGAAGCTGATCGCCGCAGATCAGCTCAACGTGTTCGACCTGCTCCACGCCAATTCCTTGGTGGTGAGCGAGGAAGCACTCGCGAAGATTCAGGAGGTCTACGGCGATGACTGAACGCTTTCAAGGTCGCCTGGCGGATGTGATCCGTCGGCCCCTGATTACTGAGAAGGCCACCCGCGCCATCGAGCTCAATCAGTACACCTTTGAGGTGGACCATCGGGCTGCCAAGCCCGACATCAAGGCTGCCGTTGAACAACTGTTCGACGTCAAAGTCGTTGGTGTGAGCACCATGAACCCCCCTCGCCGCTCCCGCCGCGTGGGCCGATTCGCCGGCAAGCGTGCCCAGGTGAAGAAGGCTGTGGTTCGCCTTGCCGATGGCAATGCCATCCAGCTGTTCCCTGAAGCCTGAGGGGTCTGAAGAACTATGGGAATCCGTAAGTACCGCCCCATCACCCCCGGCACCCGTACCCGTGTCGCCAGCGATTTCGCTGAAGTCACCGGTCGTGGTCGCGAACGGGGCCTGGTGGTGGCCAAGCACCAACGCAAAGGTCGCAACAACCGCGGTGTGATCACCTGCCGCCATCGCGGTGGTGGCCACAAGCGCCTCTATCGCCTGGTCGACTTCCGCCGCAATAAGCACGGTGTGGTCGCCAAGGTGGCAGCGATCCACTACGACCCCCACCGCAACGCCCGCCTGGCTTTGCTCTTCTACGCCGATGGCGAGAAGCGCTACATCCTGGCTCCGGCTGGCGTGACCGTGGGCTCCACCGTGGTCTCCGGCCCCGATGCTCCGATCGAGACCGGCAATGCCCTGCCCCTCTCGGCGATCCCCCTGGGCTCCAGCGTTCACTGCGTTGAGCTCTACGCCGGTCGCGGTGGCCAGATGGTTCGTACCGCTGGTGCCAGCGCTCAAGTGATGGCCAAGGAAGGTGACTACGTCGCCCTCAAGCTGCCCTCCACCGAGGTGCGCCTGGTCCGCCGTGAGTGCTACGCCACCCTCGGCGAAGTGGGTAACGCTGAGGTTCGGAACACCAGCCTGGGCAAGGCCGGCCGTCGCCGCTGGCTGGGTCGTCGCCCCCAGGTCCGAGGCAGCGTGATGAACCCCTGCGATCACCCCCACGGTGGTGGCGAGGGCCGCGCTCCGATCGGTCGTTCTGGTCCTGTTACCCCCTGGGGTAAGCCGGCCCTCGGCCTCAAGACCCGCAAGCGGAACAAACCCAGCAATCGGTTTGTGCTCCGGAAACGTCGCCGCACCTCCAAGCGGAGCCGTGGCGGACGCGATTCCTGATCAACCTCACCGCTTTGCTGTTCGTTTAAACCGCTATGGGACGTTCACTCAAAAAAGGTCCGTTCATTGCCGACAGCCTTCTGCGGAAGGTTGAAAAGCAGAACGCCGCCGATGACAAGTCCGTGATCAAGACCTGGTCACGTGCTTCCACGATCCTGCCGATGATGATCGGCCACACCATTGCCGTGCACAACGGCAAGGCCCATGTGCCCGTCTACGTGACGGAGCAGATGGTGGGCCACAAGCTGGGGGAATTTGCGCCAACGCGCAACTTCCGCGGCCACATCAAGGACAAGAAAGGAGGCCGCTGAGGACATGGCAAACACCTCATCCACGACTGCCCAGGCACACGGCCGCTATATCCGCGGTTCCGTGTCCAAGGTTCGCCGGGTTCTCGACCAGATCCGCGGTCGCAGCTATCGCGACGCGCTGATCATGCTCGAGTTCATGCCCTACCGCTCCACCGGACCGATCACCAAGGTCCTGCGCAGCGCTGTGGCCAACGCCGAGCACAACCTGGGTCTCGATCCCGCCTCTCTCGTGATCTCTGTCGCTACGGCTGACATGGGTCCGGTGATGAAGCGTTATCGCCCCCGTGCCCAGGGTCGCGCCTACGCGATCCAGAAAAAGACTTGCCACATCAGCATTGCTGTGGCTCCTGCCGCCTGACCCCCGAGGACACCGATCGATGGGACACAAGATCCATCCAACCGGCTTGCGCCTGGGGATCACCCAGGAACACCGGTCCCGCTGGTACGCCCCCAGCAAGACCTATCCGTCTCTCCTGAAGGAAGACGATCAGATCCGTAAGTTCATCCACAAGAAGTACGGCGCCGCTGGCATCAGCGACGTTGTGATCGCCCGCAAGGCCGATCAGCTTGAGGTTGAGCTCAAAACTGCCCGCCCCGGCGTTCTCGTCGGCCGCCAGGGCAGCGGCATTGAAGAGCTGCGCAGCGGCATCCAAAAAACCATTGGTGACTCCGCCCGTCAGGTGCGGATCAACGTGGTGGAAGTGGAGCGCGTTGACGCTGACGCCTTCCTGCTGGCTGAGTACATCGCTCAACAGCTCGAGAAGCGTGTTGCCTTCCGTCGCGTCATGCGTATGGCCATCCAGCGTGCTCAGCGCGCTGGTGTCCTGGGCATGAAGCTTCAGGTCAGCGGCCGCCTCAACGGTGCAGAAATTGCCCGTACCGAGTGGAGCCGTGAAGGTCGGGTGCCCCTGCACACCCTCCGCGCCGACATCGACTACGCAACCAAAGTGGCCACCACCACCTACGGGGTGCTGGGCATCAAGGTTTGGGTCTTCAAAGGGGAAGTGCTTCCCGGCACTCAGGACAAGGTGCCCGTGGGTGCTGCGCCCAAGCGCCGCGCTAGCCGCCGGCCCCAACAGTTCGAAGACCGTTCGAACGAAGAGTGATCAGGAGGCCTGAACCATGCTGAGTCCAAGACGCGTCAAATTCCGTAAGCAGCAGCGCGGCCGCATGCGCGGTGTCGCCACCCGTGGCAACACCATCGCCTTCGGTCAGTTCGCTCTGCAGGCCCAAGAGTGCGGGTGGATCACCTCCCGCCAGATTGAGGCCAGCCGCCGTGCCATGACCCGCTACGTCAAGCGGGGCGGAAAGATCTGGATCCGGATCTTCCCCGACAAGCCGGTGACCATGCGCCCCGCCGAGACCCGGATGGGTTCCGGTAAGGGCAACCCGGAGTTCTGGGTGGCTGTGATCAAGCCCGGCCGCATTCTCTTCGAGATGGGCGGTGCCGAAATCACCCCCGAGATCGCCAAAGAGGCCATGCGCCTGGCGCAGTACAAGCTGCCCGTGAAGACCAAGTTCCTGACCCTGGCGGATCAGGAAGCTGACCAGGCTGCCGCCGCGGCCGCCACCACCGTGGAGTCCTGACCATGGCCCGTCCCGACATCGCCGAGGTGCGCAAGCTTTCCGACGGCGACATCACCACGCAGATCGACGACACCCGTCGCGAACTGTTCACCCTTCGTTTCGAGCAGGCCACCCGCCGTCTCGAGAACCCGCACCGCTTCAAGGCCGCCCGCATCAAGCTGGCCCAGCTGCTGACGGTGCAAACGGAGCGCAAGAGCTCCGCCGCTTCCTGATCCCCTAAGTAACCGTTATGGCAACCAAGGAAAGGGTCGGCACCGTCGTCAGCGACAAGATGGATAAAACCGTGGTGGTGGCGGTGGAAAACCGCTTCCCCCACCCCATCTATCAAAAGACGGTGAGCCGCACCAAGCGCTACAAGGCGCACGATGAGGCCAACACCTGCAAGGTGGGTGACCGCGTCCGCATCACCGAAACCCGTCCCCTCAGCCGCACCAAGCGTTGGTCCGTGGCCGAGGTGCTGAACAACAGCAGCGCCAGCTGAGGAGACCTCCCGATGATTCAACAGGAAACGTTCCTCAACGTCGCTGACAACAGCGGCGCCAAGCGCATCCAGTGCATCCGCGTGCTGGGCACCAACCGTCGCTACGCCCACGTGGGCGATGTGATCGTGGCCGCCGTCAAGGACGCCATGCCCAACATGGGCGTGAAAAAGTCCGACGTGGTCAAGGCTGTGGTGGTTCGCACCAAAGCCACCATGCGTCGCGTCAACGGCAACTCAATCCGTTTTGACGACAACGCTGCCGTGATCCTCGGCAACGACAACAACCCCAAGGGCACCCGCGTCTTCGGTCCTGTGGCTCGCGAACTGCGTGACCGCAACTTCACCAAGATCGTGTCCCTCGCTCCGGAGGTGATCTGAGATGGCGACTGCCACCCCTAAAGCCAAAGTTCAGGTGCGCGCCAAAATGCGCATCAAGAAGGGCGACACCGTCCAGGTGATCAGCGGTAAGGACAAGGGCAAGACCGGTGAGGTCCTGCGCACCCTTCCCTATGAGAACCGCGTGGTTGTGCAGGGCATCAACCTGCGCACCCGTCACATGAAGCCCACCCAGGAAGGCGAAACCGGTCGCATCGTGACCGAAGAGGCCTCCCTGCACGCTTCCAACGTGATGCTGTATTCCACCGATAAGAAGGTGGCCAGCCGCGTGGAAATCGTGGTGGAGAAGGACGGCACCAAGAAGCGCCGCCTCAAGAAAACCGGCGAGATCCTCGACTGATCTCTCTTACATCGACCTTGTCCGCCTTCTGACCAAGCCCAGAAGCGCATCTCCTTTCCCCGTCATGTCCCTTAAACAGAACTATCGGGAGAAGATCCAGCCCAAGTTGCTTAAGGATCTCAGTCTCTCGAACATTCACGAAGTCCCCAAGGTGGTGAAAGTCACCGTCAACCGGGGTCTCGGCGAAGCCGCAGCCAACGCCAAGGCCCTTGAGGCCTCGATCGAGGAGCTGGCCACCATCACCGGTCAAAAGGTGGTTGTGACCCGCGCCAAGAAGGCCATCGCTGGCTTCAAAATCCGTCAGGGCATGCCGATTGGCGTGGCCGTCACCCTCCGCGGTGACCGCATGTATGCGTTCCTCGAGCGTCTCATCAACCTGGCTCTCCCCCGCATCCGCGACTTCCGCGGTGTGAGCGAGAAGAGCTTCGACGGTCGTGGCAACTACACCCTCGGGGTGAAGGAGCAGATCATTTTTCCCGAGATCTCTTTCGACAAGATCGATGCCATCCGGGGCATGGACATCACCATCGTGACCACTGCCCGTAACGACGAAGAGGGCCGGGCCCTCCTCCGCGAGATGGGAATGCCGTTCCGCAGCAACTGAGCCCTCTTCGGACCCGACCTATGGCTAATCACGACCCGATTTCCGACATGCTCACCCGCATTCGCAATGCGAGTGAGAAACGTCATCAATCCACCAAGGTGCCTGCCTCGCGCATGGCCCAGAGCATCGCCAAGGTGCTGCAACAGGAAGGTTTCATCGCCGAGATCACCGAAGAAGGTGAAGGCGTGATGAAGCACCTGGTGCTGGAACTCAAGTACAGCGGCAAGCATCGCCAGCCGATCATCCGCACCGTGCAGCGAGTCAGCAAGCCTGGCCTGCGCGTCTACAAGAACACTCGTCAGCTCCCCAAAGTCCTGGGCGGTCTCGGCGTGGCCATCATCTCCACCTCCAAGGGTGTGATGAGCGACCGCGACGCCCGCAAGCAGGGCGTCGGTGGCGAAG
This sequence comes from Vulcanococcus sp. CPBay_Sum15L08_68, assembly GCF_017855895.1. Classification (NCBI taxonomy): domain Bacteria; kingdom Bacillati; phylum Cyanobacteriota; class Cyanophyceae; order Synechococcales; family Synechococcaceae; genus Vulcanococcus; species Vulcanococcus sp. CPBay_Sum15L08_68. The sequence goes on from NZ_JAFMFX010000002.1 coordinate 46,947, forward strand.
TGCTCGCTTACGTCTACTGATTAGGGGGATTGATTCATGTCTCGTATTGGTAAATCGCCGATTCCCGTTCCGGGCGGCGTCACCGTCAGCCTCAACGGCCTTGACGTCAAAGTCAAAGGCCCTAAGGGCGAACTGAGCCGCACCCTGCCTGAGGGCGTGGCCATTGCTCAGGACGGCAGCACCCTTGTGGTCTCCCCCTCCAGCACCAGCCGTCGCTCCCGTGAGCGCCACGGTCTGTGCCGGACCCTCGTGGCCAACATGGTCGAGGGTGTCAGCCAGGGCTTCACCCGCAAGCTCGAGATCGTCGGTGTGGGTTACCGCGCCGCCGTTCAGGGCAAGAAGCTCGTCGTCAGCGCTGGTTACAGCCACCAGGTCGAAATGATCGCCCCCGAGGGCGTGACCTTCGCCGTCGACGGCAACACCACCGTGATTGTCTCCGGCCCCGACAAGGAGCTGGTGGGCAACGAAGCGGCCAAAGTTCGCGCCATCCGTCCCCCCGAGCCTTACAAGGGCAAGGGCATCAAGTACGCGGGCGAACGCATCCTCCGCAAGGCCGGTAAGACCGGTAAGAAGTGAGGTCTGCTTAAGCGTTTTTACCCAGTACTTCCATGTCCACCCTTTCCCGCAAGCAGCAGACACAAAAGCGTCACCGCCGTCTGCGCCGCAATCTCTCCGGCACCGCCGCGCGTCCTCGCCTGGCTGTGTTCCGCTCCAACAACCACATCTACGCACAAGTCATCGACGACGTTGCGCAGAGCACCCTCTGCTCTGCATCAACCGTCGATAAAGAGCTCCGCAGCAACGTCACCATCGGCGCCAGCTGCGATGCTTCTGTCGCAGTCGGTCAGCTGGTCGCCAAGCGTGCCCTCGCCAAGGGCATTCAATCGGTGGTCTTCGATCGTGGCGGCAACCTCTACCACGGCCGTGTCAAGGCCCTGGCTGACGCCGCCCGGGAAGCGGGCCTTCAGTTCTGATCCCTGCTCTCACCATGACCGAAACCAACAACACCCAGTCCAACGCCGTGCCAGCGGCAGCTGACGTGCCCGCAGCGGCCGAAGGTCAGCAGCAGGACCAGCGCCGTGGTGGTCGCGGCGAAGGCCGTGGCGACCGTCGCGGTGGCGACCGCCGTGGCCGTCGTGGCCAGGAGCGTGACTCCGAATGGCAGGAGCGCGTGGTGCAAATCCGCCGCGTCTCCAAGACCGTCAAGGGCGGTAAGAAGATGAGCTTCCGGGCCATCGTTGTCGTCGGCAACGAGAAGGGCCAGGTCGGCGTCGGCGTCGGCAAGGCTGGCGACGTGATCGGTGCTGTCCGCAAGGGCGTCGCCGATGGCAAGAAGCACCTGGTCAAGGTGCCTCTGACCCGTCACTCCTCGATCCCCACCCTGAGCAACGGCCGTGACGGCGCTGCCAGCGTTCTGATCCGTCCCGCTGCCCCTGGTACCGGTGTGATCGCGGGTGGTTCCATCCGTACGGTGCTTGAGCTTGCCGGCATTAAGAACGTGCTCGCCAAGCGCCTAGGCTCCAAGACCCCCCTGAACAACGCCCGCGCCGCCATGGATGCCCTGGCCGGCCTGCGTACCCACAAGGAGACCGCCAAGGAGCGTGGCATCTCCCTCGAGCAGATCTACTCCTGAGGACCGCCATGACGTCGCTCAATCTCCAGTCCCTCGCCCCCCAGAAGGGGGCCCGTCGCCGCAAGCTGCGTAAGGGACGCGGCATCGCCGCCGGCCAAGGCGCCAGCTGCGGTTTCGGCATGCGCGGTCAGAAGTCCCGTTCGGGTCGTCCGACCCGTCCTGGCTTCGAGGGTGGCCAGATGCCTCTGTACCGCCGGGTGCCGAAGCTGAAGCACTTCACCGTGATCAACCCCAAGAACTACACGGTGATCAACGTTGCCAAGCTGTCCGAGCTCAAGGCCGGCAGCACCGTCAACATCGACACCCTGGTGAAGGACGGTCTGGTGACCAACCCCAAGGCCCCCCTGAAGGTCCTGGGTAATGGCGAACTGAGCGTGAAGCTGACCGTCCAGGCGGCCGCTTTCACCGCCTCGGCCCGCCAGAAGATCGAAGCCGCTGGTGGCACCTGCGAAGAGATCTGATCTCCGCTTGTCCACGGCCCATTAAGGTCAATGCCGTCTGGTGATCGGATCGATCGCTAGGCGGTTTTTTCTTGTTCGTCTGCACCTGCCATGGTCGTCAGCCGGGGGCGTAACCCCAGTGCCGGTGAAATCCTCACGCAGCTGGTCCAAGCCAAGGATCTGCGCGACAGGGTTCTCATCACCTTGGGGCTGCTGCTCCTGGTGCGTCTGGGCATCTATATCCCTGTTCCCGGGATCGACCGCCAGGCCTTCCAGGCCTTCGCTGCCCAGGGGGGCTCCCTGCTGGGCTTCCTGGACATCTTCACCGGTGGTGGCATCTCCGCGTTGGGCGTTTTCGCCCTGGGGATCCTTCCCTTCATCAACGCCTCGATCATCATTCAGCTGCTGACCTCCGCCCTGCCGCAGCTGGAGGATCTGCAGAAGAACGAAGGCGAGGCGGGACGCCGCAAGATCGCCCAGTACACCCGCTATGTCGCCCTGGGCTGGGGACTGTTCCAAAGCATCGTCTTTGCCCTGATCCTCCGGCCCTACGCCCTTCCCGGCACACCGGATCTGGTCTTCGTGGTGCAGACGGCGATCGCCCTGGTGACCGGTTCGATGGTGGTGATGTGGCTCAGTGAGGTGATCACCGAGCGGGGCATTGGCCAGGGCGCGTCTCTGGTCATCTACCTGAACATCGTGGCCACCCTCCCCAGGGCCTTGGGCTCGACCATCGAGTTGGCCCAAACCGGCGGCCGTGAGGCCGTTGGCGGCATCGTCGTCCTGGTGGCGGTCTTCCTGATCACCATCGTTGGCATCGTCTGCGTCGAGGAGGGCAGCCGCCGCATCCCGATCGTCAGCGCCAAGCGCCAGGTGGGCGGGGCCGGGATCTCCGCCCGCCAGAGCTACCTGCCCCTGAAGCTCAATGCCGGTGGCGTGATGCCGATCATCTTTGCCTCGGCCGTGGTCTTCCTGCCGCTGCAGATCGCCAACTTCAGCAAGAACCCCACGCTGATTCAGGTCGCCAGTTTCCTGAGCCCCAACAGCAGCACCCCCTGGGTCTATGCGCTGCTTTTCTTCGGGCTGATCATTGGCTTCTCCTTCTTCTACGCCACCCTCACGGTGCGTCCGGTGGACGTGGCCTCCAACCTCAAGCGCGGTGGTGTCGCCATCCCTGGGGTTCGCCCTGGCTCAGCGACCACGGCTTACCTGACGGGTATCCAGAACCGTCTGACCCTGCTGGGCGCCCTCTTCCTCGGGGCTGTGGCGATCGTGCCCTCGGCCGTGGAGTCGGCCACGCGCGTGCAGACCTTCCAAGGCTTGGGTGCCACGAGCCTGTTGATCTTGGTTGGCGTCGCGATTCAGACCGCCAAGCAACTGCAAACCGCCGTGATCTCCCAGCGGTACGAAGGCATGGTTCGCCAGTAACTCCCCCCTCCTTGCTCCTTCTCTTCCTTCCTTGCCATGAAGCAACGTCTGCTGTTCCTCGGTCCCCCCGGCGCCGGTAAGGGCACCCAAGCCCAGAAGCTTGCCGAGAGCCAAGGCCTGCTCCACCTCTCCACCGGTGATCTGCTGCGGGCTGAAGTCGCCGCCGGCAGCGACCTGGGCAAAGAGGCGGAGGCCGTGATGGCCCGCGGTGAGCTGGTGAGCGATGCCCTGGTGCTGGCGATCGTCCGCAGCCGCCTGCAAAACCACAGTGGCGGCTGGTTGCTGGATGGCTTCCCCCGCAACGTCGCCCAGGCCGATGCCCTGGCCAGCCTGCTCGAGGAGCTGGGCCAGCAGATCGAGCTCGTCGTTCTGATGGAACTCGATGACGGTGTTCTGGTGCAGCGATTGCTCTCCCGCGGCCGGGCCGACGACAACGAGGAGGTCATCCGCCACCGCCTGGAGGTCTACCGCGAGCAAACCGAGCCCCTGATTGCCTATTACCGCGAACGTGGGCTGATTGCCCCGGTCGAAGCGGCCGGCACAGTCGACGCCATTGCCGATCGGATCGCAGCCCTGTTGGGTTGACCCCTGTGGTAAGGTCGCTGTTTGGAAATTTGGAGAGACCGCTCCCATGAAGGTGCGTGCCTCGGTCAAGAAAATGTGCGACAAGTGCCGCGTGATTCGCCGGCACGGTCGGGTGATGGTCATCTGCACCAACCCGAAGCACAAGCAGCGCCAGGGTTGATCCTGCGCTGACCTTGCCCCCGGTCCCTAGGGACCAAAACAACTGGCTTGAGTGTCTCTCGGTTTGTTCTGAGGGCAACCGCTCAAGTCCTTCCCCTGCTCACCCCCAACGTTTTTTCAGTGGCTCGTATCGCCGGCGTTGATATTCCTCGCGACAAGAGGATCGAAATCGCCCTGACCTACGTCTACGGAATCGGCCTGACCACGGCCCAAAAGATTCTGGCCAAGACCGGTGTCAACCCCGACACCCGCGTCAAGGACCTGGATGATTCCGACGTCCAAAAGCTGCGCGGTGCAACCGAGAGCTACACCCTCGAAGGCGATCTTCGCCGTCAGGAGGGCATGGCCATGAAGCGCCTGCAGGACATCGGCTGCGTCCGTGGCCGTCGTCACCGCGTCGGTCTGCCCGTTCGCGGTCAGCGCACCCGCACCAATGCCCGGACCCGCCGCGGTAGCCGCAAGACCGTGGCCGGTAAGAAGAAGTAAGCCGCGGCTTGCTCTAGCCCTTTGGCCCCCTAGCACCTGCCGTTCGGCCGATTGCGTGCCGTCGTCACCAGGTTGCCCCCCTAAGACCCCCGATCACCTCCCTGCGACCGCAGGGCTTTATCCATGGCCAAGCCCGCCAAGAAATCTGGTTCCAAGAAGACGAAGCGCAACGTCCCTAACGGCGTTGCCCACATCCAGAGCACGTTCAACAACACCATCGTCTCCATCACTGACACCGCTGGTGAAGTGATCTCCTGGAGCTCCGCTGGTGCCAGCGGTTTCAAGGGCGCCCGTAAAGGCACCCCCTTCGCCGCCCAGACCGCCGCAGAAGCAGCAGCCCGTCGCGCCCTTGAGCAGGGGATGCGCCAAATCGAGGTGCTGGTTCGCGGTCCTGGTTCCGGTCGTGAAACCGCCATCCGTGCCCTGCAGGTTGCCGGTCTGGAGATCACCCTGATCCGTGACGTCACCCCGCTGCCCCACAACGGTTGCCGCCGTTCCAAGCGTCGCCGGGTCTGATTCGACGCATCGACTAGCCCCAGAGGGGGTCCATCCACCTATCTGAGCTTCAGACCGTGTTGCAGTACCAGATCGATCGGGTTGAACACCAGATCGCTGACGATCGTTCCCAAACCGGCGTCTTCGTCATTGGCCCCCTTGAGCGTGGCCAGGCGACGACCCTCGGTAATTCCCTGCGCCGCATGCTGATGGGTGCCCTGGAGGGCAGCGCCATCACCGCCGTGCGCATCGCTGGCGTGAACCACGAGTACGCCACCGTTCCTGGCGTCCGCGAAGACGTCCTCGACATCCTTCTCAACTGCAAGGACGTTGCCGTCAACAGCCGCAGCCGCGAGCTGGAGATCGGCCGCCTGGTCGTGAATGGTCCTGCGACCGTCACCGCCGGTGACCTGCAGTTCTCCTCACAGGTGTCGGTGATCGACCCCGCCCGCCCGATTGCCACCGTCGCCGAAGGCCACAGCCTGGAGCTCGAGGTGCACGTCGAGCGTGGTGTTGGCTATCGCCCCGTTGACCGCCGCGTTGAGGACACCAGCGCTGTCGATCTTCTCCAGATCGATGCCGTCTTCATGCCTGTCCAGCGGGCGAATTACACCATCGACGAGACCGCTGTCGGTGAAGGCGGATCGGCCCGTGAGCGCCTGCGTCTGGAGATTCAGACCGACGGCTCCCTGACGCCTGACGACGCGATGGCCCAGGCCGCCAACCAGCTGATCACCTTGATCCAGCCCATGGCGACCCTGACCATGGAAGAGGAGCAAGGCCAGGAGCCCGAGCCCTCCGCCGAAGCTCAGATTCCCCTGGAAGAGCTGAACCTCTCGGTTCGCGCCTACAACTGCCTGAAGCGCGCCCAAGTCAACTCCGTGTCTGACCTGATGGGCTTCAGCTACGAAGATCTGCTCGAAATCAAGAACTTCGGTTCCAAGTCGGCTGACGAGGTGATCGAGGCCCTCGAGCGCATCGGTATCTCCCTGCCCCAGAGCCGCACCAGCGCCTGATCGCGCAGCACCCTGTCTCCCGCGTTAACCCGATTTAGTCATGCGTCACCAGTGCCGAGTCCCCAAGTTGGGGCGTCCCGCCGACCAGCGCAAAGCCATGCTTCGCGCTCTGACCACTCAGCTGATCCGTGAGGGTCGTCTGACCACCACCAAGGCCCGTGCCAAGGCGCTTCGCGATGAAGCTGAGCGCATGATCACCCTGGCCAAGGACGGCAGCCTTGCCGCCCGCCGTCGTGCCATCGGCTACATCTACGACAAGCAACTGGTCCACGCCCTGTTCGACAAGGCCCAGGAGCGTTACGGCGACCGCAATGGCGGTTACACCCGCATCATTCGCACCGTTCCCCGCCGTGGCGACAACGCCGAAATGGCGATCATCGAGCTGGTCTGAGTCCGTGGGTCCGAGCGGACCTGCTGTCGATCATCCGCACCGCGTGGGGGGCTCTCCTCCGCGCGGTTTTTTATGGCTTTGGTGCAGCAGCTTTGACTGACGCGACGCCAGCAGGGGGGCTTAGGCGCATCGCCCTCTGCCTGCAGTACGACGGCTCGGCCTACTGCGGCTGGCAGCGCCAGCCCCGGGACCCCAGCGTCCAGGAAGCGCTGGAGCGGGCCTTGGCTCAGTTGGATCCAGATGGCCCCGCCACCGTTGTGGCGGCTGGTCGAACCGACAGCGGCGTTCACGCCGCTGGCCAGGTGGTGCATTTCGACTGCGCCGGCCCGATCCCTCCGCACCGCTGGCCCGCGGCCCTCAACGGCCGCCTGCCGGCCAGCATCCGCGTGCGTTCAGCAGCTTCCGTTCCCGCGGACTGGCATGCCTGCTTTAGCGCCACCTACAGGCGCTACCGCTACACCATCTACAACGCCCGCATCCCCAATCTGTTTCTGGCTCCCTGGAGCTGGCACCGCTATCAGTTCAGGCTCGATGAGGCCCGGATGCGCGAGGCCCTCGAGGGCATGCTCGGGGAGCACGATTTTGCGGCGTTTGAGAGGGCGGGTAGCGCCCGCTCACACTCCCGTACGACCCTCCAGGAGGTCTCGGTGCAGCGCCGCGGTGACCTGCTGGAGGTGGAGCTTCAGGCCAGCGGCTTTCTCTACGGGATGGTGCGCCTTGTGATGGGGCAGCTGGTGGCCGTCGGGGAGGGACGCCTCAGCCTGGAGGCCTTCAGTCGCCGCTGGCGAAACCAGGCCCGTGAGGAGGTCAAAGAAGCCGCTCCCCCGCAGGGGTTATGCCTGCTGAGGGTGGGCTACCCGAGTGAAGTCTTCCCCCAGGCTGCCTGGTACGATTGTCAACCGCGGTATTTGCTGGAGGGCTCTGATGCACCGCCAGCAGCACCGGGTCAGTCCTTGCACTGACTGGGTCTGCCGGTCTCAGAGTTGACCTGCCGATGTCCATCGGCGGCCAGCCCCTGCCTGTAAACCCTGTCCCCCGAAGTGGGGATCGGCGAAGCGGTAGGTTCACTCAACGAGCGATTGACACCCGAGTGATCGGGTGGCTGCCGTCATTAGTCGAGACCCACAGTCCAGACACCCTGTCCAACCCCACCCGCCTAAGCGTGGTGATGGGGTCCTATCCGAACCGGCCCGCCGGCGCGATGAACAAGACTCTCGTCCCCCCCCAGGATTCCTCAGCACGCCAGTGGTATCTGGTGGACGCTGAGAACCAGACCCTCGGCCGGCTTGCCACCGAGGTCGCTTCGGTTCTGCGGGGTAAGAACAACCCCAACTTCGCCCCTCACATCGACGCCGGCGACTTCGTCGTCGTGATCAATGCTGAGAAGGTGCGTGTGAGCGGCAACAAGGCTTCCGACAAGGTCTACCGCCGTCACTCCGGTCGCCCCGGTGGCATGAAGACCGAAACCTTCGCTGCGCTGCAGGCACGGATCCCCGAGCGGATCATCGAGAAGGCCGTTAAGGGCATGCTTCCCCACAACGCTCTCGGTCGTCAGCTCTTCCGCAAGCTGAAGGTCTACAAGGGTGCTGAGCACCCCCACGCCGCCCAACAGCCCAAGGCCCTGGCCCTCGATCCCGCCGCTTCCGCCAAATGAGCACCACCAAAGTCGTCTACTGGGGAACCGGCCGTCGTAAGACCGCCGTGGCACGCGTCCGCGTCGTTCCTGGCAATGGCACCGTGACCATCAACGGTCGTCCCGGTGACAACTACCTGAACTACAACCCCGCCTACCTGGCGGCAGTCAAGGCTCCCCTGCAGACCCTTGGTCTGGGTGGTGAGTACGACCTGCTGGTCAACGTCCGCGGTGGTGGTCTGACCGGTCAGGCGGATGCCATCAAGCAAGGCGCTGCCCGTGCCCTGTGCGAGCTGTCCCCCGACAACCGCAAGCCCCTCAAGACTGAAGGGCACCTCAGCCGTGACCCGCGCGCCAAGGAGCGTCGTAAGTACGGCCTGAAGAAAGCCCGTAAGGCTCCTCAGTTCTCCAAGCGCTGATTGCGCTTTCGCCCCTCAGCCCCGTACCCGTCATGCCGAAGGCCGACATTCACCCCACCTGGTATCCCGATGCCAAGGTGATCTGCAACGGAGAAGTGGTGATGACCACTGGCTCCACCTCCCCCGAGATCCACGTCGACGTCTGGAGCGGCAACCACCCCTTCTATACCGGGACCCAAAAGATCCTGGACACCGAGGGTCGTGTGGATCGCTTCATGCGCAAGTACGGCATGGGCAGCGCTGCTGGCGCCGATGCCAAAGCCGAGCCCAAGGCCGAAGCAGCCGAGAAGGCCTGATCGGTCACTCACGTCTGACGTGACATTCATTCCCCAAGCCGGATGCTCTAGGGCGTCCGGCTTTTTGCTGGCTTGAGCCGCTTCCATGGATGCTTCTTTCCTGCGTGAACGTCTGGAGACGGCACGCACCACCTTTGAAACCCTGGAGCGGCAGCTGGCAGACCCGGATGTGGCTGCCAACCCAGCGCAGCTGGAGCCCATCGCGCGGGAGCGGGCCCGGCTGGAGCCCCTGGTGCTGGGCTACGACCAGCTTTGCCAGTGGCGCAAACAGGAACAGGAGGCCAGGCAACTCCTGAAGGAGTCCCGCGGCGACCAGGAGATGGAGGCCCTGGCCCAAGAGGAGCTCAGCGGTCTGGCGACACAGATTGCCGCCATGGAGGAGCAGCTGACCTTGGCGCTTCTGCCCCGTGATCCCCGGGACGAACGCAGCGTGATGCTCGAGATTCGCGCCGGTGCGGGTGGCGATGAGGCGGCGATCTGGGCGGGGGATCTGGCTCGGATGTACGAGCGCTACGCCCAGAGCGTCGGTTGGAAAGTGCAGCCCGTCAGTGCCTCGGAGGCGGAACTGGGGGGCTACAAGGAACTGATCCTGGCGATCCAGGGCGACAGCGTCTTCAGTCAGCTCAAGTACGAAGCCGGTGTGCACCGGGTGCAGCGGGTGCCCGCCACCGAGTCCCAGGGCCGGGTCCACACCTCGACGGCCACGGTGGCGGTCATGCCCGAGGCCGATCCCGTGGAGGTTCAGATCGACCCCACGGACCTGGAGATCAGCACCGCCCGCTCGGGCGGCGCCGGCGGCCAGAACGTCAACAAGGTGGAGACGGCCGTGGACCTGCTGCACAAACCCACCGGCATCCGGGTGTTCTGCACCCAAGAGCGCTCCCAGCTGCAGAACCGTGAACGGGCCCTGGAGATCCTGCGGGCCAAGCTCTATGAGCGCGAGCTGGCCGAGGCCAACGCCAAGGAGCGCTCGGCCCGTCTCGCCCAGGTGGGCAGTGGGGATCGCAGCGAGAAGATCCGCACCTACAACTACAAGGACAACCGCACGACCGATCACCGCCTCGGCCGCAACTTCTCACTGGAGCCGGTGCTCCAGGGCCAACTGGCTGAGTTGATCGGCGCCTGCGTCTCCGCTGACCAACGGCGGCAGTTGGAGGAACTGGCTGATCAGGCCAGCGGGGTCAACTAGCGAGCGGGTTCTCCCAGCCGTCCACGTACTTGGCCCATTCCAGGTGGCCGCCCTTGGCCATCTGCCGCTGGGCCTCAAAGACCGCACCGCTGAGCGGCCGCCGGGGTGCCGATTGCAAGGGCATGCTCGCTTCCTTGGGCGTGCGATTGCCCTTGTGCACGTTGCAGCGCAGGCAGGCCGTGGTGACGTTGTCCCAGCTGTGGCTGCCGCCGCGGCTGCGGGGCAGGACGTGATCGATCGAGAGCCGTTCGCTGCTGCTGCCGCAGTACTGGCAGCGCTGGCCATCGCGGTGGAAGACGTTCCGGCGGGTCAGGGGCAGTGGCCGGAAGGGCACGCGGACGAATTGCCGTAGACGAATCACCGTTGGCAGTCCCAGGCCTGGCCGCAGTTGCCGCCCGGGGGAGTGCTCCAGCCCCTCGGCTTTTCCCTTAAGCACCATCACTGTTGCCCTGCGCCAGGTGGTGACGTTCAGGGGCTCGTAGGAGGCGTTCAGAACCAGAACCGAGCCCATGGGAGCGCTGCCTGGGGAGCTGCGCTGGGCAACCCCGTAATTTCTATGCATGCTAGGTGCACTGCCAAGGGCGGATGGTTGACGCATCGCCTGCTGCTGCCTTCGAGGACCCGGCGGCCGCTGCCTTGGCGCCGCAGCCCCATCCCCGTCAGCGCGCCTGGGTGGAAATCGATGAGGCGGCGATCCAGGCCAACGCCGAGGCCCTGAGGCGCTCGCTGCAGCCGGGCTCTGCGCTGATGGCGGTGGTCAAGGCCGATGGCTATGGCCACGGCGCGGTCCCGGTCGCCCGTTCTGCCGCCGCCGGTGGGGCCAGTTGCTTTGGGGTGGCCACGCTTCAGGAGGGGGTGGAGTTGCGCCAGGCGGGCCTGGATCAGCCCGTCCTGGTGCTGGGCAACCTCAGCCATCCGGATGAGTTGCGGGCCTGCCTGCATTGGCAGTTGATGCCCACCCTCAGCGGCATGCGTGAGGCGTTGCTCTGCCAGAACCTGGCCAGCGGTAGCGGTCGTCAGTTGGCGGTCCACCTCAAATTGGACACCGGCATGAGCCGGCTCGGCGCGCCCTGGGAGGAGGGGCCGCGGTTGGTTCAGGCCATCGCCGGTCTGGAGTCGCTGCAGCTGGCGGGGGTCTATTCCCACCTGGCCGGAGCCGATGCCCCGGGAGATGGACTGGATGCCCTGACGGCCACCCAGCAGCAGCGCTTCGACTCTGTCCTGACGGGACTGCAGCAGCAGCAGTTGCCCTCGGGTTGCCGCCACCTGGCCAATTCCGCTGGGACGCTGCGCAGCCGTCAGTTGCACTACGACCTGGTGCGGGTGGGGCTGGCCCTCTACGGCCAGCGCCCCTCGGATCACCTCGGTTCCGGTCTGGACCTGCAGCCGGCGATGCACGTCCGTGCCCGGGTCAGCTTGATTCGGGAGGTCCCCGCCGGGGTTGGCGTGAGCTACGGCCATCGCTTCATCACCCAACGGCCCAGCCGGCTGGCGGTGGTGGGGATTGGCTATGCCGATGGCGTCCCGCGGCTGCTCTCCAACCAGCTGGAGGTGCTCTTCGCCGGTCAGCGGGTGCCCCAGGTGGGGGCGATCACCATGGATCAGCTGGTGCTGGATGCCACGGATGTACCGGAGCTGGAGGCCGGCAGCGTCGTCACGCTGCTCGGGGAGGAGGCCGGTGAGCGGATCGATCCCACGGCCTGGAGCGACCCGATCGGCACCATCCCCTGGGAGATCCTCTGCGGTTTCAAACACCGCTTGCCGCGGCTGCCCCAACGGGCCGTTCGCGGTGCCAGCGCCTGATAGTCTTTGCGGGCCACTGGAGAGGTGGCTGAGTGGTTGAAAGCGGCTCCCTGCTAAGGAGTTACAGGAGGCAACTTCTGTCGAGGGTTCGAATCCCTCCCTCTCCGTTCCCGACCGGGACACCCCGATCAAACCCCAGTCCGACCACGGGCTGGGGTTTTGTTCGTTTAGAGCGCCAGCAAGCGCCGGCAGAGCTCCGGTAGGAGCGCCTCGTCCTGGGCGCGCTCGGGGCCATCGCTGAGCACCACGATCAGGGCCGGAGCCTTGCCCTCCAGTTCGATGTAGGCCGCGTCGTGGCGGGCCTGGCTCATCCAGCCGGCCTTGCTCCAGAGCTGGGCCCCCTCAGGAAGGCCACCACCCAGGAATCCATCCACTTGGTTCTCGGGGTCAGCGGCGCGGGCCGCGGGGTCCAGGCTGCGGGAGAGCAGCTCTTGCATCCGGCTGCAGGCGCTGGGGGAGAGCAACTCCCGGGCCATGACCGCCTGCAGCACCCGGGCCGTCAGGTTGCTGCTCAGGCGATTGCGGTTCTCCAGTTCAGGGCCGTAGGACTGACGCTCGCGGCCATAGGGGCCGTCTCCCCAGGTCTTCTGGCAGGCGTTATTGCCCGGCCATTCCGGCCAGCCCAGCTCGCCATACCAGCGGTTGATCAGTTGGCGCTGCTGGCTCCACTGCTGCAGGGCCGCCGCCGGCAGCTCCGGTCCGCTGCAGGTTCCCGTCAAGAGATCCACCACGAGCCCCGTGGCGTCGTTGCTGGAATCCCGGATCATGTCGGCCAGGGCCCGCCGCAGCTCCGGGGTGTCGTCGATGAGCTCGCGCTGCAGCCAGGCTTCCGCGGCAAGGAGATAGAGGAGCTTCACCACGCTGGCGGGATAGCGGGCTTGGTTGCCGCGCCAGTGGGTCCCCTGCCCTTCGCCAGCTGTGCCGCCGCGCAGGGACTGCCCGTAGCGGATCCAGGTGACCGACAGCTGCTCGCTCAGCCCCGGCCGGCCCTCCTGCTCCAGGCTGCTGATCGCCGCAACCAGTGCTTGCTCCATCTCCCCATCAGGGCAGTAGAACGCCATCGCAGCCACTCGGGGTCATGGCGAGGTTAAGCAGGTTGTCCGTGGGAACACCCGTGGCCTTGGAGCTGCTGCACCCGGGCAGTTCTTGGCGCATCGATGCGCCGCTCAATCTCTACAGCCATTGGTCGGGGCCAGGCCTCGCCACCCAGGCCTGGGCCGGCCGAGCCCTGCAGGTTCTGGGTCAAGCGGCGCCGACCGGGAAGCGTCTGCGGGTGCGGTTGCTGGAGGACGGATACCCCGGCTGGATCGATCCGCGGGACCTGCTGGGCCATGCCCGTTGTATCGCGGGCCAACGGGCGCAGCTCTGGTCCGAGTCGGCCATTGCTGAGCGCCTGCCGGCCGTCTTGGCCTTTGCCGAGGCCGCGCGCCAGCAGGCCAACCACTACCTCTGGGGCGGGAGCCTGGGGCCCGACTTTGACTGCTCAGGCTTCATCCAGGCGGCCTATGCCGCCGCGGGGGTCTGGATCCCGCGGGATGCCTACCAGCAGGAGCGCTTCTGCCAGCCCGTTGCGGTGGCGCCCGGTTGCTATGGCCTGCTGCGTCCCGGCGATTTGATCTTTTTTGGTCGCCCCCAGCGCTGCACCCATGTGGGGCTCTATCTCGGGCAGGGCCGCTACCTGCATAGTTCTGGCCGGGAGCACGGCCGCGATGGCCTGGGTGTCGATGGTCTGGATCCCCAGCTGATCGATCCGGTCAGCGTTCACTACCGAACGGAACTGCGCGGCGCCGGCCGTGTGGTGCGCTGCCACGACGGCTCCACCCTGCCTTGATGTCCATGGTTTGGTCTTTGCTTCTCGTTCTCGCACTCACGGCCCTCGGCTGGCTGCTGGCGCGCCGCACCGCTTGGGGCCGGCAGCTGGGCATGACGATGGTGGTGCTGCTGCTCGGCCTGCTGGTGAGCAACCTGGCCGGGGTGCAGCTGCAGGCTGAGGCCGCCTCTTGGGTCAATGGTCCCTTGACCTCGCTGGCGATCGGCCTGCTCTTGCTCGCGGTCGATCTCCGGCGCCTCTGGCCCCAGGCCCGGCAACTGCTCGGACCGTTTCTGGTGGCGGCCCTGAGCACGGTCTTGGGGGTGCTGCTGGGGGGCTGGTTGCTGCATCCCCTGCTCGGGGAGGACTGGGACGTGCTGGCGGGGATGTACACCGCCACCTTCACCGGGGGCAGCCTGAATTTCGTCTCGGTGGCCCGGACGCTGAATCCCCCAGAGACCTTGCTGACCCTGGCGACCGCCGCCGATTACGTGGTCTTCGCGGTCTGGTTCGCCATCAGCACCTGGCTTGGACTGAGGGCGGATGCCGCCCCGGAGGCGACCTGGGCGAATGAGGCCCCAAGCGATCAGCCGGAGCGCTCCTGGTGGCTGGCCGGTCTTTGGGGCTTGGCCGTGTTGGCGTTGAGCCAGGGGCTGACGGGTGTGCTGCAGGGCGTCCCCTCGATCCTGGTGCTCACAACGGTCGCGCTGCTGGTGGCCCAGTTGCCGGCGCCCGCCAGCCGTCGCGGTTGCTATGGCCTGGGCTTGCTCTTGATTCAGCCCTTCTTCACGGTGATGGGTCTGAGCTCCCCGGTGGCGGGCCTGCTGGGGGAGGGCTTGCCGGTGTTGCTCTATGCGGCTGTGGTGGTGCTGGTGCAGGCCGCGTTGCTGCTTTTGATCTTCCGCCGCTGGCTGCGCTGGCCCATGGCTGAGACCCTGGTGGCCTCCCAGGCCTCCATCGGCGGCCCCAGCACGGCCCTGGCCCTGGCGACCGCCATTGGCCGCGCTGAATTGGCCGTGCCTTCGGTGGCGATTGGTTTGCTCGGCTATCTGCTCGGGACCTACTTGGGCCTGGGGGTGGCTTGGCTGCTGCCGGGCTGAGCCTCTTTTGAGCGCTTTCCTCTAGGTTCCAGCCAACTTGAGCCGTCCCTCTTGAGCAGCGCCAGCGTTCCAGACCTCTCGATCGTGGTGCCTCTGTTCAACGAAGAGGAGAGCCTGCCGCTGCTCGTCGAGAAGCTGCTGCTGGCCCTGCGTCCCCTGGGCCGCTCCTTTGAACTGGTGCTGGTGGATGACGGCTCATCCGATCGCACGGCCGAGGTCTTGCGCCAGCAGGCCGCCGGGGCCCCAGAGCTGGTGGCGGTTCTGTTGCGCCGCAATTACGGCCAGACCGCTGCGATGGCGGCTGGCTTTGACGCCAGCCGCGGGCGCTTGATCGTCACCCTGGATGGGGACCTGCAGAACGATCCGGCCGATATCCCGATGCTGCTGGAGCGCCTGGAGCAGGGGTATGACCTGGTGAGCGGCTGGCGGCACCAGCGCCAGGACCATGCCGTCAGCCGGCTGCTCCCCAGCAAGATCGCCAATGCCCTCATCGCTCGGGTGACGGGGGTGCGGTTGCACGACTACGGCTGCTCCCTCAAGGCCTACCGCCGCGAGCTGGTGGAGGACATGAACCTCTACGGGGAGCTGCATCGCTTCCTGCCGGCCTTGGCCTTCATCGAAGGGGCCCGCATCGCCGAGGTGAAGGTGAACCACAACGCCCGTCAGTTCGGCCAGAGCAAGTACGGGATCGATCGCACCTTCCGGGTGCTGATGGATCTGTTCACGGTCTGGTTCATGAAGCGCTTCTTGACCCGTCCGATGTACGTCTTCGGTTTCGGGGGGCTGAGCGCCATGGCCATCGGGGCGCTGTTGAGCGCCTATCTGCTGATGGTCAAGTTGGGGGGCGCGGAGATCGGCAACCGGCCCCTGTTGCTGGTGGCGGTCCTGGCCCTGATCACGGGCGTGCAGCTCTTTTGTTTTGGTCTGCTCTCGGAGGTGCAGATGCGCACCTATCACGAGAGTCAGGGCCGTCCGATTTACCGCATTCGCGAGACGTTGCGCGGCAGCTTGAGCGGCTGAGGCGAGGCAACAGGCAGGCTGCTGCGGCCACGGAAGTGGGTCATGGCTTCAGCGGCGAGCTGGGCGACCACCTGGTCGGCATCGCGCAGGCCGCGGCGAATCAGGGGCAGGGCCTCGCGGTGGCACCAGAGCTGGCAGATGGCCATGGCCGTGCGGCGCTGCTCACCCCCCGCACGGAACTGTTGCTCCAGCTGTTGCAGCAGTTGGTGGCGGCCGCGCCGGTCGCTGGCGGCGGGGAGGACGACCGTGTCCTGGCTGCCCTGATCGCTGGAGTTGCTCCCGTCAGAGGGGATGACCAGCTCCATCTGCCCGCGGTTCAGGGCTGCGATGCCGGACGCATCGGTGGAGCGCAGGATGTTGCGCTTGGGCCGGCCAAGGACCCAGCAGGCCGCCAGGACGCCTGCGATGACGATGCCGGTGAGTGCCTGGGTCATGGGCTGGGGGTGTGGTCTGAACTTTTATGTCGCCCCTTGAGGCCCCGAAGAGCAGCTCCGGCAGGGCTCCTTACAGTGCCGAACGGTAGCTGTATTGGCCCACGCTGATGACCGGAGATTTCGTCGCCGCCTGGATGCCCTCGGTGTTCGTGCCACTTGTCGGGATCCTGGCTCCTGCTGTGGCCATGGCCCTGCTGTTCAACGTGATCGAAGCCCGCGACTGAGCTGTCGCCGCTTCATCGCCGCCAACCACCTTCCTTCCACCGATGACCGTGACCCCCGTCGCCGACCCCTGCGTCGGCAATCTGGCCACTCCCGTCAACAGCAGCTACTTCAGCCGCGCTTTCCTGAGCGCGCTGCCTGCTTATCGCCCCGCCCTCTCTCCCAACCGTCGCGGTCTGGAAGTGGGCATGGCCCATGGCTTCTTCCTCTACGGCCCCTTCGCCATCTGTGGCCCCCTGCGCGCCACCGAGTACGCCAGCACCGCTGGTCTTCTGGCTGCTGTGGGTCTGGTCTCGATCCTGACGGTTTGCCTCTCGATCTACGGCACCGCTGGCCGTGGCCCCAACGTGCAGCCGGCTGACGCCACCATCGACAACCCCCCTGCTGACCTGTTCACCAAGGCGGGTTGGGCCGAGTTCGCCAGCGGCTTCTGGCTCGGCGGTTGCGGCGGTGCCGCCTTCGCCTGGTTCCTCGCCGGCACGACCATCGTGGCTCCCCTGGTGAAGATCGCCGGTGGTGTTTGGAGCGTCGGCTGAGTCCAGCCTGCTCATCCTTGATTCACTCTTTGCCCGCCAGATCCTCATGGGTCTGGCGGGTTTTTTGATGCCTTGCCGTTGGCTTGGGCCATGGCTATGGAGTCAGTAGAGCTGTGGTGCTGTGATGACGCGTTGGCCTGCTGTTGTTCTTGCGGCGACCCTCTCGGCCTTGCCAGGGTTGGCTCTGGCTGAGCCCCTGCCGCCGCCGATTGGTCCGCTCCCCTCTTCGGCGCAGGCTGATGCGGGTTACCCGGGGGATGTGGAGAACGCCCTGAGCGATTTCACGCGTTTTCAGTGCGATTTGCTGTTCTTTTTGACCCCACGGCAGAACTGCCCAAGCGATTAATCGGCAAAATCGGAGTTTTGTAATCGCCTGAACGACACGGCTGGTTTCCAGGCGGCTAAAACTGTGCTGTAGCAACCGCTACAAAACGTTCACCTCGGCACCTTTTGGTTGCCTGAGGCGCAGTTCGATCCAGGCCATGGAACGGGGACCTGGGCTGACTCCGAGGAACTATCCATGACCCTCACCTATCGCGGCCAGAAGTACCAGCAGAACAAAGAGGCTGTCTCCCAGAAGCACCCTCAGCTGAACTACCGAGGTCTCAAGTACGTCAAGTGATTCCTGCTTGATTGCTTTGCCC
>NZ_JAFMFX010000027.1:0-21658 GCF_017855895.1 Vulcanococcus sp. CPBay_Sum15L08_68
TCCAGCTGCTCCGCCAGATCAGCCGGGCACTGATTGCAGAAGGGGCTGCGCTGCAACACGATCACCCGATCGCCGCCGCCGAAGGGGGCTGTTCGCGCTTCCTCCAGGGCTTGAGCGGCCTGATTGGCATCGTTGCCGTCCAGACGGCTGAGGTTGATGCTCTGCCAGGAGGGATCGACCTGGTTCTTGACCAGTGCTTCGACGGCCCGGCTGCGCGCGGCTTCGTCGTCGCCCCAGATCAGATGGATCGGCATGGCAGCACAGGGTGCAGTGCAGTTTGCGCCAGATCCCCATCGGCTGTGACCAACACAGCCACCTCGTTCTGAATTGCTGTGGCCAGTTCGATCGCGTGGTGAAGCTCCAGCTCCGGTTCCTGTTGCTGGAGACGGCTGGCGGCCAGGGCGAGATCCCCATCGAGCGGCACCTGCCGCCACTGCCTGGGGTTTGCAAAGGCGGCGCCGTAGCGCAAGGCCAGGGCTTCATCCCCTTGGCAGAGGGCAGTCTCCATGACCTGCATCAGGCTGATGCTGCTGATCACCCCTTGCCAGCTGCCTTGGGCGATGCCCTGAAGGACGGGCTCCAGCACCCGGCTGGTTTGCGGGTCGTCATTCAGAAAAGCCACAAGGGCACTGCCGTCCAGCGCGATGCGGCTGCCGGGGCCGAGTTGTCTGGCTTGAAAGCGAGCTTTTGCACCGGCTGCCCCAGGCGTTCGCTGCTGAGCGCTGCGCTCCTTGGCGCTTCCCTTGAGGCTCAGCAGGTTCTCCATCGCTTCTTGGCTGCTGGGACCACCCGCCGCGTCCTGCAAGGGGACGATGGCCGCCAGATCCTGGCGGTGGCGTTGGATCACCAGCCGCTCGCCCTTCGAGGCGCGCACCAGCAGTTCTGGGAAGCGCTGACGGGCTTCCTGTACGCCAAAACGCTCTGCCGACATCGCACTGCACAGTCTGTACAGAGTCTGTCAGCCGGGCATGCTGATCCCCATGGGATTCGACCATCCGATCTTCAGCGAGAGCCTGCGTCTGATCGAAGCGGCCTTGCCCGAAGGCGCTCTGGAGGGTTTATCGGTTCCCGAACGGGATGTGGTGCTGCGCCTGATTCACAGCAGCGGCGACCTCAGCTTGGTTCGGGGGGTGTCGTTTTCAGCTCAGGCCTGTGAACTCGGTCTCGCGGCACTCCGTGCCCAGGCGCCGGTCCTGACGGACACCGCCATGGCAGCGGCGGCGGTGGCTCCGATGGCAAAGCGGACCTTTGGCAACGTCGTGCGCAGCGTGCTCGATTGGGCCCCCGAACGGGCTCCCGAGGGCGGGACCCGAGCGGCGGTGGGGATGCAAGAGGCCTTGCGCGCCCATCCGGGCGCAGTGGTCTTGATTGGCAGTGCACCAACGGCCTTGGAGCTGCTGTTGGAGCAGGTCCGTACCGCCCAGGTGGCAGCGCCTGCCTTGGTGATTGGCATGCCCGTTGGCTTCGTGGGCGTGGCGGAGAGCAAGCGCCATCTCGCCGCCAGCGACTTAGCTCAGATCCGTCTCGACGGCAGCCGCGGCGGTGCTGGCTTGGTGGGTGCGGCGCTGAATGCCCTGTTGCGCCGGGCTTGGTTGGATCAGGCGGCGTCCGCTTGAACGCTGACGTGGCTGTTGGCCTCGATGCGACTTAAGACTTGGCGGGCCCGCAGCACCACCGGGGCCGGCACGCCGGCGAGTCGAGCGGCCTCGATGCCGTAGCTGCGGTTGGCGCCGCCGCTGACGACCCGGTGCAGGAAGCGCAGGGTTGAACCGGTGTCCTCCACCAGCACTTGAGCGTTCTCGACGTTGCTGCGCTGCTCGGCCAGCTCGTTGAGCTCGTGATAGTGGGTCGCAAAGATGCTGCGGGCGCCGATATCGCCTGAGAGGTACTCGGCCACGGCCCAGGCGATCGAGAGCCCATCGAAGGTGGCGGTTCCTCGGCCGATCTCATCCAGCAGCACCAGCGATTGACTGCTGGCGTGGTGAAGGATGTTGGCGGTCTCGGCCATTTCGACCATGAAGGTGGATTGGCCGGCCGCCAGGTCATCCCCTGCCCCCACCCGGGTGAAGATTCGATCGGCGATGCCCAGTCGCGCCCCGTCAGCTGGGATCCAACTGCCGATCTGAGCCATCAGCTGCAGCAGTCCGGTCTGGCGCAAGTAGCAGCTCTTGCCGCTGGCGTTGGGCCCGGTCAGCACCACCAGGTCGCAGCCCTCCCCAAGGCTGACGTCGTTGGGCGTGAACGGTTCCTCCACCAGCAGTTGCTCCACCACGGGGTGGCGTCCCCCCTGGATCTCCAGGCAGCGGCTGTCGGGGACCAGTTGCGGTTTGCAGTACCTGGAGGTGGCGGCCACCTCCGCCAGCGACGCCAGGGCATCCAGTTCGGCCACCAGCCGGGCGGCGAAGCGAATTGGCCCGGCCTGCTCGCCTACGCGCTGACGCAGCTGGCAGAACAGCTCGTACTCCCGCTGGGCCGCCCGAGCTTTGAGCTGGAAGATCCGTCCCTCGCGGTTTTTCAGCTCGGGGGTGACAAAGCGTTCCTCGTTGGCCAGGGTCTGCCGGCGAATCCAGTGGTCCGGCACGTCCTTGGCCTTGGACTTACTGACGGAAAGGAAGTAGCCAAAGGTGCGGTGGTACTGGAGCTTGAGGGTGCTGATCCCGCTGTTCAGCCGTTCCGCCTGCTCCTGCTCGGCCAGCCAGGCGTCCTGGTCATCCAGTTGGTTGCGCAGGCCATCGAGTTGGCGGTCCACGCCGTCATGGATCAGTCCTCCCTCCGTAAGGGTCAACGGTGGGGTGTCCAGCAACTGGTGCCGCAGCTCAGCAGCTAGGGCCTCAAGTTCGCTCCACGGCCTCGCCAGGGCCACAAGGGGTGCACTGGTGACCTCGCCCAGTAGGCCAGCCAGGGCTGGCAGTCGCTCCAGACCATCCGCCAGGGCCACGAGATCACGCGCCGAAGCCGTTCCAGCTCCGGCCCGTCCGGCGAGTCGCTCGAGATCGCCCATGGGCCTGAGCAGGCGGCGCACCCCCAAGCGCAAGCTGCGGGCCTGGCTGCCGCTCACCAGTTCCCCAATGGCCTCTTGGCGGGAGCGGATCAGTTCCAGATCCACCAGGGGAGCCTCGATCCAGCGCCGCAGGCAACGGCCCCCCATGGCCGTCATCGTCCGGTCCAGGGCCCAGAGCAGTGACCCCTGCAGTCCACCTCCCAATTGGGTCTTGGTCAGCTCGAGGTTGCGGCGGGTGGCTGCATCGAGCACCAGCTGGTCGCCGGCAGTCCATGTCGTGGGCAGCTCGAGGGGGATCTCGCAGCCCGGTTGGGTATCGCTGAGGTAGCGCAACAGACCACCGGCAGCGCGCAGGGCCAAGGGTTGTTCCCCTAAGCCCAAGCCATCGACGCTGGCCAGCGCAAAGCGCGCCAAGACGGTGGCTTTCGACTCGTTCAGGGCGAAGGGGGTGCGGCTGAGGGGCGTCAGCTGCAGGGATGCAGGACACCAAGCAGGGCGTTCGCTTCCCTTTTCAGGTGCTGGCCAGAGCACTTCAGCGGCTTCCACCTGCAGGAGTTCCTGGTGCAGTTGGTCACTGCCCTCCCGTTCAGTCACCCGGAATTCGCCCGTGCTCACATCGGCGATGGCCAGGCCCCAGCGCTGTTGCTCAGAGACCACCGCGCAGAGCCAGTTGTTGCGGCGGGCCGTGAGCATCCCCTCCTCCAGCACCGTGCCTGGGGTCAGCACCCGTGTGATTTCTCGTTTGAGCAGCGCTGGTTTTCCGCCGTTTTTGCTGCGCTCAGCGGCCTCTTCCACCTGGTCGCAGAGGGCAACGCTGTAGCCGCGCCCGACGAGATCGGCGCAGTAGCGCTCAGCGGCGTGATGGGGAATGCCGGCCATCGGCACCCGTCCGATTGCTTTGCCGCCCTCTTTTCCCGTCAGGGTCAGCTCCAGCAGGCGGGAGAGGGCAATGGCGTCTTCGAAAAAGCACTCGAAGAAGTCACCGAGCCGGTAGAGCAGCACCCGCTCGGGATGCTCTGCCTTGAGTTCGACGTAGTGGCGCAGCATCGGTGTGAGCTGCTCGCGGTCCACCAGGCTGTGGTGGTGCCAGGCCGGCAGGTCGTCGCTGCTGCTCTCCTCCTGCTCGCACTCCTCAGTGACGGTGTCTTGTTCCTGAGCGGCGCTTTGCCGAACCCGCGGTCTGGACTGGGCATCCCGCTCGAGGGCCTCGTGATCCAGCTCAGAGACAGCTTCTTTGGTTTGGATCGTTGCTGGCTCTGGCTCAAGCCCGAACAGCGAGCCCTGCAGCGCCAACTCGGTTTGGTCGGCCACAGGCAGGCTGTCTTCAACGCGGCCAGATCGTAGGCGCGCCACAACTTGTGAAGGAACCCTGGGGGCCTCCAACCTGCGTGGGAGGATTTGCCAACTGACAGGACGCCACCCCCAGTTCCATGACGATCCTCAACACCCTTTCAGTGCTGGCCCTGGTGGTGATGTCCTTCGCTCTGATCGTGGCGGTTCCCGTGCTGTACGCGAGCGATGACACCAGCGGCCGCTCCAACCGCCTGATCCTGCTGGGCAGCATCGCGTGGGTTGCTCTGGTGCTGGTCAACTGGGGCATGAGCTTCTTCGTCGCTTGATATCCGTCTGCTTAGGCTGAGCAGATCGCGAGCTCAGCTGACGTGACCGTTTTTGAAGGCCAGTTTTCCGGCGCGTCTGGATTGCGGGTTGCCGTTGTTGTTGCCCGCTTTAACGATTTAGTGACGGCCAAGCTGCTGAGCGGCTGCCTCGATTGCCTCTCCCGTCACGGGATTGATACGTCCGATAGCAGCGCCCAGTTGGATGTGGCCTGGGTTCCAGGCAGCTTTGAGATCCCTTTGGTGGCTCAGCGCCTGGCCCAATCCGGTCGCTACCAAGTGGTGATCACCCTGGGAGCTGTGATCCGCGGCGACACCCCCCACTTCGATGTGGTGGTCTCAGAGGTCAGCAAAGGTGTTGCGGCAGTTAGCCGCGACTCCGGCGTGCCGGTGATCTTTGGCGTCCTCACCACCGACACGATGCAGCAGGCCTTGGAGCGGGCGGGCATCAAGAGCAATTTGGGCTGGAGCTATGGCCTGCAAGCCATTGAGATGGGCAGCCTGATGGCCGCTTTGCCCAAGGCTTAGTTGTCCCGGCGCATCAGCCGTTGTCCCGCGACCTCTTCAAAGCCCAGCTGCCTGTAGAAGCCGGCGCTGTTGGTGGTCATCAGATAGACCCGCTCCACTCCCTTGAGCTGCGGAGAATTGGCCAGGGCCTCCACCAGCAGCCGGCCTAGACCCTTGCCCTGCAGGTCCTCAGGGATAACGACATCCCACAGAACGGCGCGATAGATCCCATCGCTTGTGGCGCGCCCAAAGCCCACGAGGCGTTTGCCTTGCCAGAGGCTGGCGACGGCTGCACTGCCCTGGAGCATGCGCTGCAGCTCATCAATGGAGCGGTTCTCTGCCCAGAAGGCGTGTTGGTTGAACAGCCGCTGCAGCTTGAACAGGCCGCGGGTCGGCCTCCAGCCCGGTCCCATGCCGAGCCAGCGCAGTCCTGGAGCACCCGGGGCATGCAGGATCAGCCTGGTCCCTTCCATGCCAACATCCTCCCAGCGGGCGGACAACCTTGGCTCAGGAGCGCAAGGGCATCATTCTCGCCGGTGGTTCGGGGACGCGGCTTCACCCGATTACCCAGGCGGTGAGCAAGCAGCTGCTGCCCGTCTACGACAAGCCGATGATCTATTACCCCCTCAGCACCTTGATGCTGGCGGGGATTCGTGAGGTCTTGGTGATCACCACCCCCCACGATCAAGCGGCATTCCAGCGCTTGCTTGGGGATGGCTCCGCCTGGGGCATGGAGATCTGTTATGCGGTGCAGCCCAGCCCCGACGGCTTAGCCCAGGCGTTTTTGATTGGTGAGGCGTTCCTGGCTGGTGCCCCGGCGGCCCTCGTTCTCGGGGACAACCTCTTCCACGGCCATGACCTGCTGTTTCAGCTGCGCAGCACCAACGCAACCGCCCAGGGGGCCACGGTCTTTGCCTATCCGGTTCGGGATCCGGAGCGCTACGGCGTCGTTGAGTTTTCCACAGGTGGCCAGGTCCTGAGCATTGAGGAGAAACCCGCCAAGCCCAAGTCCCGCTACGCGGTGACGGGCCTCTACTTCTATGACGACTCCGTGGTGGAGCGTGCGAAGCAGGTGGTCCCCTCAGCGCGGGGTGAGCTGGAGATCACGGATCTCAACGGTCAGTACCTGCGGGATGGCCAGCTGCAGGTGGAGCTCATGGGCCGTGGCATGGCATGGCTCGATACCGGCACCTGCGATTCACTCCACGAGGCCGGTAGCTACATCCGCACCCTGGAGCATCGCCAGGGCTTGAAGGTGGGCTGCCCCGAGGAGGTGGCCTGGCGCATGGGCTGGATCAGCGGCGATCAGCTCGCGGCCCTCGCTCAGCCTCTGCGCAAGAGCGGCTACGGCGAGTATCTGCTGCAGCTTCTGGAGTTTGCCAATGCAGGCTGAGCGCCTAGCGACGGCGGCTGGAGTGCAGCTGTCCGGCCCCCTGCTGATCACCCCCCGGGTGTTCGGCGATGCCCGTGGCTTCTTCTACGAAAGCTGGAACCAGCGCAGCTTCAACGCTGTTCTGGAGGCGGATGGGCAGTCACCCGCTGACTTTGTTCAAGACAACCACTCCCGCTCCAGTCAGGGGGTTCTTCGCGGGCTGCACTTTCAAAAGGACCCCCATGGCCAAGGGAAGTTGGTGCGCTGCATCCAGG
The DNA here is from genome assembly GCF_017855895.1 of Vulcanococcus sp. CPBay_Sum15L08_68. Lineage (NCBI taxonomy): Bacteria > Bacillati > Cyanobacteriota > Cyanophyceae > Synechococcales > Synechococcaceae > Vulcanococcus > Vulcanococcus sp. CPBay_Sum15L08_68. The sequence continues at coordinate 6,772 of NZ_JAFMFX010000027.1, forward strand.
GCGAGATCTTTGATGTGGCCGTGGATTGCCGCCAGTCTTCCCCCACGTTTGGCCAGTGGGTTAGCGCTCGCCTGAGCAGCGACAACCAACAGCAGCTCTGGGTGCCGGTGGGCTTTGCCCATGGCTTTTTGACCCTGAGCCCCCAGGCGGAGGTGCTCTACAAGACAACCGATTTCTGGGATCGAGAGAGCGAGCGCTCCCTGCTCTGGAGTGACCCTGATCTCGCCATTGCCTGGCCCCAATCCACCGCGCCACTTTTGGCGGAGAAAGACGCGGCAGCACCCTCTTGGCAGGCGCTGATCGCCGCAGGGGATGGCTTCCAGTGAAGGTTCTGTTGACGGGCGCAGCGGGCCAGTTGGGTCAGGCCTTGATGGCTGCGTGCCCAGAGGGGATTGAGCTGATCGCGTGCGGACGCCAGGAGCTGGATCTTGCGGACCAGGCCGCTTGCCGCCGCATCGCTCAAGCGCATCAACCCGACTGGGTGATCAACGCCGGTGCCTACACAGCCGTGGATCGGGCCGAGTCGGAACCAGAGCTTGCCCAGGCCGTCAATGCGCTGGCCCCAGCTGCCTTGGCTCAAGCCCAGGCGGATCACGGAGGCCGGTTGCTTCAGCTGAGCACCGACTTTGTCTTTAACGGTCAGCAGGGTTCGCCGTATCGCCCTGAGCAACCGGCAGAGCCCCTTGGGGTTTATGGCAGCACCAAGGCGGCGGGTGAGGCCGCTGTTCTGCAGCACTCCTGTGCCCGGGTGCTGCGCACCAGCTGGGTCTACGGCCCGGTGGGCAGCAACTTCTGCCGAACGATGCTGCGCCTGCTGGCCGAACGCGAGCAGTTGGGTGTGGTCGCTGATCAGGTGGGCTGTCCCACCTCCACCCTGGGCTTGGCTCAAGCCTGCTGGCGGGTTCTCGCCCTCGAAGACGGTGCTCCGCAGATCTTGCATTGGAGCGATGCCGGCGCGGCCAGTTGGTATGACTTCGCCGTTGCCATTGCTGAGCTCGGCGTGACGCACGGCTTGCTCAGCAGGGTGGCTCAGGTGAGGCCGATACCGACCGCTGACTACCCCACCCCTGCCCGGCGCCCTGCCTATTCGTTGCTCGACTGCACGGCGACGCGCCAGGCCTTGTCCCTGCAGCCCCAGCACTGGCGAGCGGCCCTGGAGCAGGTGCTGCTGCGCATAGCCTCCAATCCAGCCAGCACCCCAGCGTGATGACGGTTTCGCTTCCCAGCTCGATCCAGCGCGTGCTGGTGACCGGTGGGGCCGGGTTTATCGGCGGGGCGGTGGTGCGGCGGCTGTTGGCTGAGACCAACATCCAGGTCTTCAATCTCGATAAGTGCGGCTACGCCAGCGATCTCACGGGTATTGAGCAGTTTGGCGAGACAGCAGCGCAGCGCCATCAGCTGTTGCAGGTGGACCTCAGTGACCCTGAGGCCACCGCCGCTGCCGTGCGTCAGGCCGATCCCGATCTGGTGATGCACCTGGCTGCTGAGAGCCACGTGGATCGCTCCATCGATGGCCCTGGCGTCTTTGTCAGCAGCAACGTGCTCGGCACCTTCAACCTGCTCCAGGCGGCCCGGGCCCACTTCGAGCAGTTGCCGGCGGATCGTGCGCAGGCCTTCCGCTTCCACCACATCAGCACCGATGAGGTGTTCGGCTCCCTGGGCGAGCAGGGTCGTTTTTCAGAGACCACGCCCTATGACCCCCGTTCGCCCTACTCCGCCAGCAAGGCGGCCAGCGATCACCTGGTGAGCGCCTGGCACCACACCTATGGCTTGCCGGTGGTGCTGACCAACTGCTCCAACAACTTCGGCCCCTGGCAATTCCCGGAGAAGCTGATCCCGGTTGTCATCCTCAAGGCCGCGGCTGGCGAGCCCATTCCCCTCTATGGCGACGGCGGGAATGTGCGCGATTGGTTGTACGTGGAGGACCACGTCGATGCGCTGTTGCTGGCGGCCACCCAGGGCCAGCCCGGCCGCAGCTACTGCGTGGGTGGCTACGGGGAGCGCACCAATAAGCAGGTGGTTGAGGCCATCTGCACCCTGCTGGATCAGCGCTTGCCCCAGGGGGCTCCCCACTCCCGCCTGATCACCCCGGTGACGGATCGCCCCGGCCATGACCGCCGTTATGCGATTGATCCCGGCCGCATTGAGCAGGAACTGGGCTGGACGCCGCGCCATCCCTTTGAACAGGGACTGGCCGCGACGGTCGATTGGTACCTCGATCACCTGGGCTGGTGCCAGGCGATGCGGCAGCGCTCCGGTTGGACGGGAGAGCGCCAGGGCCTCTCAGCTGGGCAGGGCCGTCACTCTCAGTAGGCTGCCCGGAGCTCAAATCGGCTCTCTCCATGCTCAAGCTGCTGCTGGGTGACCCCAATGCCCGCAAGCTGAAGCGTTACCAGCCGATTGTTTCCGACATCAATCTGCTCGAGGAGGAGGTCGCCCCCCTCTCCGACGACGAGCTGCGCGGCTTGACGTCCGAATTCCGGCAGAAGCTCAGCAGCCTCCAGGACGATTGCCTTCAGCGGGGCCTCAGCCGCGAAGCCACCCTCGAGCGTGAGCGAAAGCTGCTGGATGAGTTGTTGCCCCAGGCCTTCGCTGTGGTCCGCGAAGCCGGCAAGCGCGTGCTCGGCATGCGCCACTTCGATGTGCAGCTGCTTGGCGGGATGATCCTGCACGACGGCCAGATCGCCGAGATGAAAACCGGCGAGGGCAAAACCCTCGTCTCCACGCTGCCCAGCTACCTCAACGCCTTAACGGGCCGCGGCGTTCATGTGGTGACCGTGAACGACTACCTGGCACGCCGGGACGCGGAGTGGATGGGTCAGGTTCATCGCTTCTTGGGCCTGTCGGTGGGTCTGATCCAGCAGGACATGGATCCCTCCAGCCGGCGCCTGAACTACGGCTGTGACATCACCTACGCCACGAACTCCGAGCTGGGGTTCGACTACCTGCGCGACAACATGGCGAATGACATCGCCGAGGTGGTGCAGCGGGACTTCCACTACTGCGTCATCGACGAGGTGGATTCGATCCTGATCGATGAGGCGCGCACACCCTTGATCATTTCCGGTCAGGTGGAGCGTCCCCAGGAGAAGTACCAGAAGGCGTCTGAGGTGGCGGCCCAGTTGGTGCGCGCTGCGGAGATGGGTAAGGACGGCATCGACCCTGAGGGTGACTACGAGGTCGATGAGAAGCAGCGCAGCTGCACCTTGACCGATGAGGGCTACGCCAAAGCCGAGCAACTCCTGGGTGTGGCTGACCTGTTCGATCCCCAGGATCCTTGGGCGCATTACATCAACAACGCCCTCAAGGCCAAGGAGATGTTCATCAAGGACGTGAACTACATCGTCCGCGGTGATGACGCCGTGATCGTCGATGAGTTCACCGGCCGGGTGATGCCTGGGCGCCGTTGGAGCGATGGTCAGCACCAAGCGATCGAAGCCAAGGAAGGTCTGCCGATTCAGCCGGAGACCCAAACCCTCGCCTCGATCACTTACCAGAACTTCTTCCTGCTCTATCCCCGCTTGGCCGGCATGACCGGTACCGCCAAAACGGAAGAGGTGGAATTCGAGAAGACCTACAAACTCGAGGTCACGATCGTTCCCACCAACCGCACCCGGGCGCGTCAGGACTGGACGGACCAGGTCTACAAAAACGAAACGGCGAAGTGGCGGGCCGTGGCGCTCGAGACCGCCGAAGTGCACAAGCAGGGTCGGCCGGTGCTGGTGGGCACCACCAGCGTTGAGAAGTCGGAGCTGCTCAGCACCCTGCTGGCGGAGCAGCAGATTCCCCACAACCTGCTGAACGCCAAGCCGGAGAACGTCGAGCGCGAGGCCGAAATCGTGGCCCAGGCCGGCCGCACTGGTGCTGTGACCATCGCCACGAACATGGCTGGCCGCGGCACCGACATCATCCTCGGCGGCAACGCCGACTACATGGCCCGCCTGAAGCTGCGTGAGGTGCTCCTGCCTCGATTGGTGCGCCCGGAAGACGGCCATAAGCCTCCGGTGCCCCTGCAGCGAGCCCCTGAGGCCGCCCCTGGCTTTGGTGCTGCTTCAGCGACTGAATCAGCCAAGGCCCCCTCGGAAGCCAAGGCGATCGGCACCCTCTATCCCTGCACGCTTACGGACGGCACGGATCAGGCCCTCTCCGGTTTGGCCCACGATCTGGTCAAGGCTTGGGGGGATCGTCAGCTCAGCGTTCTGGAGCTGGAAGACCGCATCGCCCAGGCGGCAGAAAAGGCCCCGACGGAGGACGCCCAGATCCTGCAGCTGCGGGAAATGATCAAGCGTGTTCGCAGTGAATTTGAGGTGGTGACCAAGTCGGAAGATTCGGTCGTTCGCGAGGCCGGTGGTTTGCATGTCATCGGCACCGAGCGCCATGAGTCCCGACGGGTTGATAACCAGCTGCGGGGCCGGGCCGGTCGTCAGGGCGACCCGGGCAGCACCCGCTTCTTCCTGTCCCTGGAAGACAACCTGCTGCGCATCTTTGGCGGCGACCGGGTCGCTGGCCTGATGAATGCCTTCCGCGTCGAGGAGGACATGCCGATCGAATCCGGCATGCTCACGCGTTCGCTTGAAGGGGCTCAGAAAAAGGTCGAGACCTACTACTACGACATCCGTAAGCAGGTCTTTGAGTACGACGAGGTGATGAACAACCAGCGCAAGGCCGTCTATGCCGAGCGCCGTCGTGTGCTCGAGGGACGGGAGCTCAAGGCGCAGGTGGTTGGTTACGGCGAGCGCACGATGCAGGACATCGTTGATGCTTACGTCAACCCTGATCTTCCGCCCGAGGAGTGGGATCTGGGCCGCTTGGTGGCCAAGGTCCAGGAGTTCGTCTATTTGCTGGAGGACCTCAAGCCTGAACAGCTCAGTGGACTCTCCGTTGATGAGCTCAAGGCCTTCCTGCAGGAGCAGCTACGCAACGCCTACGACATCAAAGAAGGTCAGGTGGAGCAGCAGCGTCCAGGCTTGATGCGTGAGGCCGAGCGCTTCTTCATCCTTCAGCAGATTGACACCCTCTGGCGCGAACATCTCCAGGCGATGGATGCCCTGCGGGAGTCCGTTGGCCTGCGAGCCATCGGTCAAAAGGATCCGCTGATTGAGTACAAGAACGAGGGCTACGACATGTTCCTCGAGATGATGACCGGCATGCGCCGCAACGTCATCTATTCGATGTTCATGTTCCAGCCGGCGCCCTCGGGAGCAGAAGCCTCGGCTTAATTAATTGGTGGTTCCTGGGTTGTCCCCCAGGAACTCCAGAATTTCGCGGTCCATGAGGTTCTGCGCGGCGGCAGCCCTGCAGGGCTCATCCAGGGGTTTGCCCTCTGCCAGGTTGCGGAGGCAGTCCTGCGTGCGGGTGAGCTCCGTCTCGAGGGCGTCGATGCGCTCCATCAGGTTGCGAATCACCCGAGCCTCGGCGTCGGGAAGGGCGGAGTGGGCCAGGGGGTTCACGCGAACCCCGCTCTGGTGGACGACCCGTCCAGGAACGCCGACCACGGTGCTGTCCGGGGCGACATCACGCAGCACCACTGAACCAGCGCCGATGCGCGTGTTGGCACCGACTTCAATGGCGCCGAGGACCTTGGCCCCCGCGCCGATGACGACGTTCTCCGCCAGGGTCGGGTGGCGTTTCCCATGGGCCTTGCCGGTGCCTCCGAGGGTCACCCCCTGATAGAGCAGGCAGTTGTTGCCGACGACTGCCGTTTCGCCGATCACAACCCCCATGCCGTGGTCGATGAAGACCCCACGGCCAATCCGGGCACCGGGGTGAATTTCGATCCCGGTGAGCCAGCGTCCGACCTGGCTCAGCAGCCGAGCAGGCAGGGGTGCGACCCGCCAGAGCCGGTGACTGATCCGGTGCAAGGTCAGGGCATGCAGCCCCGGATAGCAGAACAGGATCTCGAACGTGCCACGCGCCGCTGGATCCCGTTCCTTGATGATCGCCAGGTCGGCTCGCAGCGCGTTCAGCATCGTTCCATCTTGCTGAGCAAGAGTTTGACCGAGGGGCCCTCGGTCATGCATGATCTCTAAGCCGGCGGTTGAGCCGCGGCGATTGCGGATGTAGCTCAGTGGTAGAGCATCTCCTTGCCAAGGAGAGGGTCGAGAGTTCGAATCTCTTCATCCGCTTGTGAAACAACAAGGCTGATTGCTCAGCTCATTGTTGCGAAATCAATTTCATTGCCTCTCCAGCCGAGTTCAGCTTGAGAGCAGCCCGATCTCTTTGCGTAGCTGGTCAATCGTTGCCGTCCCGAGGTAGCTCTGGGCGCAGTGCACCTGCGGCATACGCATCAGCTGAGAGCGGTTCTGGCGCAGGCTCTGCTCGACCAGCGGGAGGCTTGGGCGGTCGCAGAGCACATGGCTGGAGGCCCGCAGCAGGGCCAGCAGGCGACTGCTGACATCGGGGGTCGCGGTCATCAACAACAGTTCGTTGCCGCGCATGCTGTGCAGGATCACTTCCGCGGCCCGCAGGATGCCAGGGCTGATGCTGACCAGTCCCACGCAGCTGCCGGCGCGGAGGTCCTTCAGCAGGTCCAGCTCGTGGCGGAAGTCATTGAGATCCACGGGTACGGCCCGCACACCATGGCGTTTGGCGATCTCCTCCACGGGCTGGAGGAAGTAGCGGCTGGTGACCACCGTGCCGTTGCTGGAGTTCTCGAGCACCGCCTCCAGTTCCTCCATCGGAACGACCTCGACCGGGGCATCCAGGTGGGGGGTGAGCTCCTCGGAGATCAGCATTGAGGCGCCGATGTCCTCCCGCGGGGTGCTCACCAGCACCCGGGCGCCGCAGCGCAGCCGCCAGTCGATCTCACGGGTCAAGAGCTCCCGGGCCTGTTGCAGGGTGCAGCCGGCGTTCAGCAGGCCATCCACGCTCTGCCTGACCTCGCGGTCGATGTCAGGAAGGTGCCGTCCACGGGGACCCGGCGGTGGCTTGATTTCCCGTGGGTTCTGTTGATCGCGGACGTAGATGCCCGAGCCGGCCATGGCCTCCACCACGCCGTCGTTTTCCAGCTGCCGGTAGACCTTGCTGATGGTGTTGCGATGCAGGCCGGTCTGCATCGCCAGTTGGCGCGTACTGGGTAGTCGATGGCCTGGCGGGAAGTGCCGCGCCGCAATCGCAAAGCAAATCTGGTTGTACAGCTGGCTCGAGGCCGGGATATCGCTGTCCTGCTGAATGTGGAACCGCACGCCCGAGTGGCACAAGCTGTTCGGGCCACCTTACGGACCTTTGTTCCCGGTGACAATTGCATTGTTGGCATAAAAGCCTGTGCCGGTTTCCAAGAGCGCGAATGCGATGACCATTGAGGCCAGCTGGGTTCAGATCTCTGTTCCAGCAGCAGCGGGTGTGACAGCCACGGTGATGCCGGGCTGGTGGGTTCTGCCTGAGCAGCCTCGCGGGGCGGTCTTGGTGCTGCCAGAGGTGTTTGGAGTGAACAGCTGGGTGCGCAGCGTGGCGGAGCGGTTGGCCCAGGAGGGTTACGCAGCCCTAGCCCTGAGCACCTTCTCGCGCTCTGCTCCCGATTTGGATGTGGGCTACGACGAGGCAGGTTTGGCCGCTGGCCGTGAGCACCGTGACCGTGTGACGGCCGAGCAGCTCCTGGCGGACGTCCAAGCCGCTGTCGATTGGATCCAGCAGTCCCATCCTTCTTTAAGCCTCGGCTGCGTTGGCTTTTGCTTTGGCGGTCACCTGGCGATGTTGGCTGCGACGAACCCGGCGATCGCAGCCACCTGTGATTTCTATGGAGCTCGGGTCTCGTCCTTCAAGCCTGGTGCGGTTGAGAAGACAACCCTGTCGGTCGTGCCTGAGGTTGCAGGGCGACTCTGGTGCTTCTGCGGTGATCAAGATCCCTTGATGCCCGCTGAGGAGTTGCAGGCCATTGATCGAGCCCTGCGCTCAGCGGATACCGAAGGGAGTCGCCACCGACTGGTTGTGGCAGCTGGGGCCGGTCACGGATACATGTGCCAGGCCAGAGCAGATTTCCACCCTGAGGCAGCTGCCTCGGGATGGAATCAGATGCTGGAGCTCTTCGCTGAGGCGCTCTAGCCTTCGGCCTTGGCTGCCGCCTGACGAGGGGTCTCGATCGTGCGCACCGCTTTGCTGGCAGCAGCCTCGGCCTCTTTCTCTTTGGCCAGGGGTGTTTTGCGCGGGCTGAGGAACATGATCATGTTCCGGCCCTCACGCTTGGGCTCCTGCTGAATCTCGGCCTTTTCCTCGAGGTCCTTGGCCATGCGGCGCAGGAGCTGTTCGGCCAGGGCGGTGTGCTGGATCTCCCGTCCGCGGAAGATCACGGTGCACTTGACCTTGTCACCTGCTTTGAGGAAGCGAGAGGCCTGACCGAGCCGCACGTCGTAGTCGTGCTGGTCGATCTTGTAGCGCATCTTGACCTCTTTAACTTCGGTCTGGTGCGACTTTTTCTTGGCTTCTTTGGCTTTCTTTTCCTGCTCGAATTTGAACTTGCCGTAGTCCATGATCCGGCAGACCGGTGGGTCAGCCTTCTCACTCACCAGGACCAGGTCCAGCTCACGGTCCTTCGCGACGTCGAGCGCTTCTTCCCTGGTGATCACTCCTAGCTGACTGCCGTCGGCATCGACCACCCGGAGCTGGGGGTAATTGATGCGGTCGTTGATGTTGGGGAGCTCCCGAACAGGAGCACGGCGGTCAAAACGAGGACGGGGTGGCATTCAGACGGGCGAGAGGACGGAAAAACAGTTGCTGTTCACCGTTCACCCTAGGACGTGCTCGATCGCCGACAAGGCCCGCTTCAAGGGATTGCCCTCTTGGCCTGGTGCATCCAGCCATAGGGGTTGATGCTGCCGGCGAAACCAGGTCTTCTGGCGCTTGGCGAACTGCTGGGTGCGCTTGGTGGTCTGCTCAATGGCTTGCTCTTCGGTCAGCTCCCCCCGCAGTAGGGCTCCAGCTTCCGCATAGCCAATGGTGTCCAGCAGGGCGCAGCCCTGCCCATAACGTTCCAGAAGCCCTCGGGTCTCTGCCACCAAGCCATCGGTGTACAGCGCCCGACTGCGCTGGGCAATGCGTTGCCTGAGGTTGCTGGGGTTGAGACCCAGTTCCAGGACCCGCCAGGGGGGCGGATTGGAGCCCTGCTGTTGGCTCAGGGGGCGACCGGTGGCATAGAGCACCTCAAGGGCGCGCTGTGTGCGCACGGCGTCATTGGCCATGATCCGCCCAGCGGCGTCTGGATCGGCTTGGCGCAGAAGGGCGTAGCACTGGCTTTGGCCCAGCGCCTCTAGGTCCGCCCGCAATTGAGGTTGCGGAGGGACCGCTGGCGGAGTCATCCCTTGGGTGATGGCCTTGATGTACAGGCCGCTCCCGCCCACAAGGAAAGCAATTCCCCGCCGCTTGTGTTCCGCTTCGATCGCTTGATCGGCTTCCTGGCGGAACTCCTGAAGGTTGATCGGTTCGTCAGGCGCCCGCAGGTCCAGCAGCTCATGGCGAACGGTGGCCCGCTGCTCGGCAGTCGGTTTCGCGGTGCCGATCGTCATCTCCTTGTACAGCTGCCTGGAATCGACAGACAGGACAGCGAGATCCAGGGCCTGGGCGATCTCGATGGCCAGGGCGGTTTTGCCGCTGGCCGTTGGCCCCATCAAGGCGATGACGAGGGGCTGGCTGGAGGGACTCATCAGCGCACTTTGCCGGTTGACAGCAAATGGAGGGGTGCCCCCCTTGCTGAAATTGCCCCTCAGCGAGCCCTGCAAGCGCCTCTATTGCAACAGTGGTAGATTGCCCCTCAAAGGCTGGTCTTTGCTCGGCTTTTCGCCCTTGTCGAGCCTCCTGCGGGAGAGGTTCAGCTCCTGCAGGATTCCATGAGCGAAGCCACGAAAGTTCAGGCTGCCTACGGCGCCGAGCAGATCCAGGTCCTGGAGGGCTTGGAGCCGGTCCGTAAGCGCCCTGGCATGTACATCGGCTCGACTGGGCCGAGGGGCTTGCACCACCTGGTTTATGAGGTGGTCGACAACTCCGTCGACGAGGCCCTGGCGGGGCATTGCAACGAGATCCGGGTTGCGATCGAAGAGGACGGCAGCTGTTCCGTCAGTGACAACGGTCGGGGCATTCCGACTGATGTCCACCCGAAAACTGGCAAGAGTGCCCTCGAAACCGTTCTGACGGTGCTGCATGCCGGTGGCAAGTTTGGAGCTGGCGGCTACAAGGTTTCGGGTGGTCTCCACGGCGTTGGTGTGTCCGTGGTTAACGCTCTCTCTGAGTGGGTTGAGGTTGTTGTTTATCGCCAAGGCAAGGAACACCGGCAACGCTTTGAGCGGGGTGCGCCGATTGGCACCTTGGCGATTGAGCCCGCAGCGGATGCCAGCCGGACAGGCACCACGGTGCGTTTCAAGCCGGATCTTGAAATCTTCACCGTTGGGATCGAGTTCGACTACAACACCCTCTCAGCCCGTTTGAGGGAGCTGGCCTACCTCAATGGTGGGGTCAAGATTGTGTTTCGTGATGAGCGTCCTGCTGCGCGCAATGCAGAGGGTGAGGCTCACGAAGAGATTTATCACTACGAAGGCGGCATCAAGGAATACGTCGCCTACATGAATGCGGAGAAGGACGCTCTGCATCCCGACATTATCTACGTCAATTCAGAAAAAGACGGAGTACAAATCGAGGCCGCACTGCAATGGTGCGTCGATGCCTACTCCGATAACATCTTTGGCTTCGCTAACAACATCCGTACCGTTGATGGCGGCACTCACATTGAGGGTCTTAAGACAGTCCTGACTCGGACACTCAATACCTTCGCCAAAAAGCGAGGCAAGCGGAAGGAATCGGACTCCAACCTCGCCGGTGAAAACATCCGGGAGGGTTTGACCGCTGTGTTGTCGGTCAAGGTTCCCGAGCCGGAGTTTGAGGGTCAGACCAAGACCAAGCTTGGCAACACCGAGGTGCGCGGCATCGTCGACTCTCTGGTCGGTGAAGCCCTGGGCGAATACCTCGAGTTCAATCCTTCCGTGATTGACCTGATCCTCGAGAAAGCGATCCAGGCGTTCAATGCTGCTGAAGCGGCTCGACGCGCCCGTGAGCTGGTGCGCCGGAAGAGCGTCCTTGAAAGCTCAACCCTGCCGGGCAAGTTGGCCGATTGCTCGTCCCGCGACCCGGGTGAGTCCGAGATTTACATCGTTGAGGGTGACTCCGCAGGTGGCTCCGCTAAGCAAGGGCGGGATCGTCGTTTCCAGGCCATTCTTCCGCTGCGGGGAAAGATCCTCAACATCGAAAAAACGGACGACGCCAAGATCTACAAGAACACGGAGATTCAGGCGCTCATCACAGCCCTTGGTTTAGGTATCAAAGGCGAAGAATTTGATGACAAGAATCTCCGCTACCACCGCATCGTGATCATGACCGATGCCGACGTGGATGGCGCCCACATCCGCACCCTGCTGCTCACCTTCTTCTATCGCTACCAGAAGTCGCTGGTGGAAGGCGGCTACATCTATATCGCTTGTCCGCCGCTCTACAAGGTGGAGCGCGGCAAGAACCACACCTATTGCTACAACGAAGCTGACCTCAAAACCACGATCGAAGGCTTCGGCGAGAAGGCGAATTTCACGATCCAGCGCTTCAAGGGTTTGGGCGAAATGATGCCCAAGCAGCTGTGGGAAACCACCATGGATCCCTCCACCCGCATGATGAAGCGCGTTGAGATCGCAGACGCTGCCGAAGCGGATCGCATCTTCACGATCCTGATGGGCGACAAGGTCGCACCCCGCCGCGAATTCATCGAAACCCACAGCGCCGAATTGGATCTGGCCCAGCTGGATATCTGATGGCGGCCCAGCCTTACGCCAGTTTGCGTTGGGGCGCCATCTTGGCTTTTGCCCTGTTTGCACCGGTGGCCCTGCCGGCTGGTGGTGGTGAGCGCCGGCAGGCTGAGATTCGGCGCCGGTGCGCCAGTGATCCCTTCTTGAGCACGACCAAGGGATGCCTTCAGGCCTCCCCAGAGCACCAGGCTCCTGTCTTGGCCCAGGTCCCTGTGGATTCTCCGATTGAGGTGCTGAGGACCTGGCGCAATCAGCGTGGGGAACGCTGGTTGCAGGTCAAGGTTGCGTCGCGGCGTGGCTGGATGGCGGCGGCCTAGGCCAGATGCGCGACGCCCTGTTGGTTGCGATCGGAGCCGTACCAGGTGCCTGGCTGCGCTTTCGCGTGGTCAATCACCTGGAGCCGATGCTTCCCCGAAAGCACTGGGGGACATTCACGGTGAATGTCATCGCTTGCTTTGCCTTAGGCCTGGTGGCTGCGTTGGTGAGCCGTTGCGGCCCGGATCAACGCCTTGGTTTGCTGCTGGCCACCGGGTTTTTGGGCAGCCTCAGCACCTTCTCCACCTTCAGCGTTGAATTGCTGCAGGGCCTTCGGGCCGGTCTGCCCAAGGAGGTGGCGCTGTTGGCCCTGGGCTCTGTCGTGGCCGGAGTCCTGGCGGTCTTGGCGGGGGTGGCGATTGGTGGCTGATCGTCAACTCCGCTTTGCCTTGAAGGAGCTGGCCTTGGTGGGCTGCGGCGCGGTGCCGGGTGCATGGCTGCGCTGGCAGAGCGGCGTCCACTTGGGCCCTGTCCTTGGCGGCAGTGCCGTCTCCGATCTGCTGGTGAACCTGATCGGTTCGTTGATCCTTGGCTTCTTGGCGGGTCCGATGCCCCGGCGCCCCAGCTTGTTGCTGCTGTTGGGGATTGGTTTCTGCGGCTGCCTGACCACCTTCAGCAGCTGGATGCTGGATGTGGTCAAGCTGCTGCAAGCCGGTCAGCCCGTGTTCGGGCTCCTGCTGATCGTTGTGAGCCTGCTGTTGGGGCTGGCGTGTGCGGCGGCTGGTTTTCAGCTCAGCCGCCGCGTCTTTAACGCCTAGGCGAGGGCGGCTTCGATGGCGCCCTTGAGCTCAGCGGAGTCGGGCTCGACGTTGCTCTTGAAGCGCTTGAGCACGGTGCCGTCCTTGCCGATCAGGAACTTCTCGAAGTTCCAGGCCACGGCACCGGCGGGCTCAGCTTGCGTGAGGGTGCTGAAGGGGGCCTCGCCGATGGCCACCTTGGCGTAGACGGGGAAGGTCACGCCGTAGGTGGTCGAGCAGAACTGCTTGATCTCATCAAGGCTCCCAGGCTCTTGGGCACCAAAGTCGTTGCAGGGGAAAGCGATCACGCTGAAACCCTGGCTGCCATAGCTCTCTTGCAGGGCCTGCAGACCGGCGTACTGGCGGGTGAAACCGCAACGGCTGGCGACGTTGACGGCCAGCAGGACCTGACCATTGAGGTCGCCGAGGCGTTGCTGCTCGCCACTGCCGTTGGTCACCACAACATCGTTGACGCTGATGGCCATGGAATTGATCCGGGGGAGGCCGGACCCTAGCGGCCCTGCCCCATAAACTCGGCGTGTTGCAGCTGAGGGGCCATGGGTGAGGCGTCTACTGCAGCGATGAATCCAGAGGTGTTTATCCAGGAGCTGCGAGGGCTTCTGGAGGCAGGGAATTACGACGCGGTGAAGCTGCTGCTGCAGCCCGTGCAAGAGGTGGATATCGCCGAAGCGATCGGCGGTCTGCCCCGCACGCTTCAGGCCCTGGCCTTTCGGCTCCTGCCCAAGGACGAGGCGATCGCGGTTTACGAGTACCTCGAGCCCACGGTTCAGCAGACCCTGCTCGAGCGTTTGCGCTCCAGTGAAGTCCTGGAGCTGGTGGAAGAGATGTCCCCCGATGACCGGGTGGATCTGTTCGACGAGTTGCCGGCGAAGGTGGTCCGTCGCCTATTGGCGGAGCTCAGTCCGGCGGAGCGTCGGGTGACGGCCCAGCTCCTGGGTTACGAACCGGAGACGGCTGGTCGTCTGATGACGACTGAGTTCATCGACCTCAAGGAGTTCCACAGCGTTGCCCAGGCGCTCACGATCGTGCGCCGCCGGGCCCGGGACACCGAGACGATCTATGCCCTCTACGTGACGGATGCCTCCCGTCACCTCACCGGGATCTTGTCCCTGCGGGACCTGGTGGTGGCGGATCCAGAGCAGCGGGTGGGCGACGTGATGACCCGTGAGGTGGTGAGCGTCGGAACCGACACCGATCAAGAGGAGGTGGCGCGGGTGATTCAGCGCTACGACTTCTTGGCGGTCCCGGTTGTTGACCGCGAGGAGCGGCTGGTGGGAATCGTCACCGTCGATGACGTGATCGACGTGATCCAGCAGGAGGCCACCCGGGACCTCTACGCCGCCGGTGCCGTGCAGGCCGGCGATGAGGACGACTATTTCCAGAGCAACCTGTTCAGCGTGGCCCGGCGCCGGGTGGTCTGGCTGTTGGTTCTGCTGATCGCCAACAGCGGCACCGCTGCGGTGATCGCTTCGATGGATGGAGTGCTCAAGCAGGTGGTGGTCCTGGCGGCCTTCATTCCCCTCTTGATTGGCACCGGGGGCAATGTCGGTGCCCAGAGCTCCACGGTGGTCATCCGCGGCCTGAGCACCCAGCGCATCCAAAGCCTGGGCCCTGCCTTGGCCATTGGCCGAGAAGCGATTGCGGGAGCCCTGCTGGGCCTGTTGATGGTGCTGGTGGTGGTGCCCTGGACGGCCTATGTGAGCGGCGGCAACTGGCTCGTGGCTTCGGCGGCTGGGATCAGCCTGGTGGCGATCACCACCTTGGCGGCGACCGCTGGAGCGGCGTTGCCGCTGTTGTTCAACAGCCTGGGCTTGGATCCGGCTCTCATGTCGGCGCCGTTTATCGCCACAGCCACCGACGTGGCGGGGGTCTTCATCTACCTGCAGACCGCCAGTTGGTTGCTGACTCGGGCCTCTGGCTAAGGGATTTGGCTTCCTGAGAGTCGCTTTACACTTCTTCAGGGTAGGCTTTACATCAGTTCACGTTTCGAGCCGTGGTCGTCGCAATCGCTTCGAGCCGACCCGCTGCAGCGGACCGAGA
>NZ_JAFMFX010000028.1:0-21230 GCF_017855895.1 Vulcanococcus sp. CPBay_Sum15L08_68
GTCGCCAGATCGGTGTGGAACGTGGCGAGGTCGCGGTTGTTGATGCCGATCAGCTCAACGCCATCGAGGGCAAGCACCCGCTCGAGTTCAGCCGCGTCATGCACCTCAACCAAGGTCGTCAGCCCCAGGCTCTTGGCCACCTTGAGCAGGTAACCGAAGTCTTGATCGGTGAGGATCGCCGCGATCAGTAGCGCCGCATCGGCCCCGGCCGCCCGGGCTTGATAGAGCTGATAGGGCGTGAGGATGAAGTCCTTGCAGAGCAGCGGCAGGTCCACCACCTGACGCACCTGCACCAGGACCTCAAAGCCCCCCTGGAAGAACGGCTTATCGGTCAACACCGACAGGCAGCTGGCGCCCCCAGCGGCATAGCCCTGGGCAATCGCCTCGGGGTCGAAGTTCTCGCGGATCACGCCCTTGCTGGGGCTGGCTTTCTTCACCTCAGCGATCACCGCGGGCTTGCGGCAGGAGGCCTTCAGGGCCGCCAGAAAATCGCGGGGTGCTGGCAGATCAGCGACCTGTTTTTTGAGTTGCTCCAGACTGACGCGCTCACGGGCCGCCGCCACTTCGCGGTCCTTCTCCCAGACGATCTTCTCGAGGATGTTGCGGGGCTCACCCTCCTCGTGGGGAACGGCGTACTCCAGGTGGGCCACCTTCACCTTGGGGTTCGGGGGCCTGCGGCGGATCTCCATGGTCGTCTCCTCAGGCGGCGATGGCCATGGCGGCCTGCTTGTAGGCCACTTCCACCACCTCGCTCAAGGTCGGGTGGGTGTGCACCTCATTCGCCAGTTGCTTCACGCTCTGGCGGCGGGCCACGGCGTTGGCGATCTCCTGAATCAGATCGGCCGCATGCAGTCCATAGATGTGGGCGCCCAGCACCTCACCGGTGGCCTTGTTGAACAGGAGCTTCATCAAGCCATCGCTCTCCAGCTCGGCCAGGGCCTTGGAGTTGGCCTTGAAGTAACTGCGAACCGAGCCCAGTTCAAAGCCCTCCTTGGCCGCCAACTCCTTGGCGTCGGCTTCACTCAGACCGACCGAGCTGATCTCGGGGTGGGTGAAGGTCGCCGCAGGGATCGAGCGGTAATCAATCGTGCGGGGGTGGCCCAGGATGTTGTCGACGGCCACCGTGCCTTGGGCCGCTGCGGTGTGGGCCAGCATCATCTTTCCGGTCACATCGCCCACTGCCCAGAGATGGGGCACGGGAGCACCGTTCACCAGAACCCGCAGCTGGTCATCCACGGGGATGAAGCCGCGGTTGGTCTCGATGCCGCAGGCCTCAAGGTTCAGTTCCTTGCTGGTGGGAACCCGGCCGGTGGCCACCAGGACCGCATCCACCTCGAGAGTCTCAACGGGCTCGCGGGTTTGCATGTCCACCAGCTCGATCTGCACCGGAGCACCGGGCTTGATCGACTTGGCCAACACGCCGGAGCGCGCATCGATATCGCGGCCATCGATCAGGTTGCGGGCGGCGATCTTGGCGATGTCGGGATCGAAGGTGGGCATCACCCGATCCAGGGCTTCGATCATCGTCACCTCACAGCCCAGGGCCGTGTAGACGTCAGCGAACTCCAGGCCGATGTAGCCGCTGCCGACGATGGCCAGCCAGCGGGGCAGCCACTCGAGGTTCACGGCCTCATCACTGGTGAAGACCGTGCGGCCATCGGTTTCGATGCCCGGGGGAACAAAGGGATCTGAGCCGGTGGCGATGATCACGTCACGGCCGCTCAGCACCCGATCAACGCCGTTGATCTCGCGCACGCCGACCTTCTGGGGGCCTTCCAAACGGCCCGTGCCACGGATGATCGTGACCCCGGCACGCTCCAGGGTTTTGGTGAGATTGGTGCGGATCGTTGCCACCAGCTGGTTGGCGTGATCGGCGATCTTCTGACGCTCAAAGCGCACGGGAGCGGCATGGATGCCAAAGCCCTTGAGATGCTCGGCATCGGCCAGCTCGCGCACCCGACCACTGGCGGCGAGCAGTGCCTTGGAGGGAACACAACCGCGGTTGACGCAGGTGCCGCCCATGTCGCGGCTCTCGATGATCGCGGTGCGCAGCCCGTGTTCAGCGGCGTGCTTCGCAGCATCAAAGCCGCCGTAGCCCGCGCCAATCACGATGACGTCAAAGTCGAAACTGCCGTCGCTCACCTGAGGCCTGCCCAATTGGGGGGCATTCTCCCCTGTCAGCCCCCCAATCCCAAGTTGTGTTGCTGCCGCCATCGCTCAAGCAGCAGGGGAGCCGCCGCCACACCGACGTTGAGGGACTCCACGGCCGGGCTGTGGGGAATGGTGACGCGATGGCTGGCCAGGGCCGCGAGCTCGGGATGCAGGCCAGCCCCTTCATTGCCAAGAAGCAGCACCGTCGGGCGGGTCCAATCCAGCTCCCAGTAGGGGATGGCCCGATCTGGATCCACCAACGTGGCCACCAGCTGGTGTCCCGCGGCGGCCGCCTCAGCCAGGCGCGCGACCAGTCCCGTTCGATCGGGATCACGCCAGTGCGGCAAGGCCAGGGCCGCCCCCGCTGAAGCCCGCAGGACCTTCGGCTGGCAGGGGTCAGCGCCGCCCCCGAGCCAGAGATCGTTGACCCCTGCCGCCAGGGCCGTGCGCATCAAGGTGCCGAGGTTTCCCGGATCCTGCAGTTGATCCAAAGCCAGCACAAAGGAGCCGATTCCTTGCGCCTTCGGCAAGGCGTCCCGCTTGAAGGTCGCCACCACCCCGTCGGGGGTTTCAGTCGTGGCAACAGCGGCCAGAACGGTTTCCCCGACGGGCTGGAGACGCTCGTTCAGGTCCCCCAAAAGGGACCCATGGCGCTCCAGCCAGGCCGGGGTCGCCAGGAGCTGCTCGGGCGAGAGCCCCAACCGCAGCAGCTCCTGGAGCTGGTGGGTGCCCTCAAGCAGGAGCAGGCCCTGTTCGCGGCGTCCCTTGGACTGGTGCAGAGCACGCAACCGGCCAACCAGGGGATTGCGGCGGCTGGTGATCAGCTCCATCAGAAGGTTTCGTGGCGCCTCACGTGCAGGCCATCGCCCACAACGAGGCTTTTGTCGTCGAGGTCCAGGCCCCGCACCGCTGCCACCTCGCCCTTGAGACCCTCCGCCTGCAGATTTTTGATCAGCTCCTTGATCAGCACGTCTTCAATCGTCTTCTGGTCGAAGGCATCGGGCGTGAGGGCCTCAAGGAAGCGCCCCATCTTCGAGGCCATCACTTCCGGGGCATTGGAGATCTTCAGGACGAGCATCGACTCAAAAACAGAAGGAAGCGCTGAGTGGGCACCGACCCAAAGCTGGCAACAGCCGCCTGGATCAGCAATAAAAAAGCTCCTCCCCGAGGGGAGGAGCCTTCAGTGCGGATGGGGAGACTTGAACTCCCACGACATTGCTGCCACTAGTACCTGAAACTAGCGCGTCTACCAATTCCGCCACATCCGCGAGGTGTGGGGCGTCGCTCGGCGCGACCAGCGAAATGTACCCCATCAAGGGACCCGGCCTGGGGAGGGACGAGATCGGCCACAAACCAGGCCAGCAATGGCTTCGAGCCAGTTCGAATGCCGGCCGTCTTGCCGGTCTCATTCGTTGTTGTCAGGATAGGGCCCCTCAGGCGGGACGCCTTTAGCCATGACCGCGACTCTCGTCCCGTCTCAACAGATTCTCACCCCGCAACTGGAAATTGCCGGTGGTCGCCGACTCGCAGGCGAGCTCCGTGTCAGTGGCGCCAAGAATTCAGCCCTGGTCTTGATGGCCGCCAGCCTGCTCACCACCGAGCAGCTGCGCCTGCGCAACGTGCCTCCCCTCACCGACATCGGTGGGATGGCCGAGATCTTGGTCTCCCTGGGTGTCGCCACCTCTCACCACGGCGACACCCTTGAAATGGATGGGTCTGGACTGAACCAGTCCGCTCCGCCCTACGAGCTGGTCAACAGCCTGCGGGCCAGCTTCTTCTGCATCGGCCCCCTGCTCGCCCGCACCGGCATCGCTCGGGTGCCCCTGCCCGGCGGCTGCCAGATCGGCACCCGCCCCGTGGTGGAGCACGTCAAAGGACTCAAAGCCCTCGGCGCCCAGGTCACGATTGAGCACGGCGTGGTCTCCGCCGTCGTCCCGGGCCGCAGCCACCGCCTCACCGGCGGACGGATTCACCTGGACTGCCCAAGCGTTGGTGCCACCGAGACCTTGATGATGGCCGCAGCCCTGGCCGAGGGCGAGACCGTCATTGAAAACGCCGCCCTCGAACCCGAGGTGGTGGACCTCGCGGGACTCCTCCTGGCCATGGGCGCCAAGGTGCGCGGCGCCGGCACCCCCACGATCACCATCGTTGGCGTCGAGCGACTGCACGGCGCGGACTACGCCGTGATCCCGGATCGCATCGAAGCCGGAACCTTCCTGCTGGCCGCCGCCATCACCCGCTCCTGCCTCACCGTGGCACCGGTGGTCACCGATCACCTGGGCGCCGTGCTGACCAAGCTCGAAGAGGTGGGCTGCAAATTGGAGATTGATGGCACCAACGTGACCATCAGTGCTGACGCCATTCAGGGGGTGGACCTGCGCACCCAGCCCTTCCCGGGTTTCCCCACGGACCTGCAGGCACCGTTCATGAGCCTCTTGGCCACCGCCAACGGCAACAGCGTCGTCACGGAAAACATCTTCGAGAACCGGCTGCAGCACGTCGCCGAGCTCCAGCGCATGGGAGCCGCGATTCGCACCCAAGGCAACACCGCTTTCATCGAAGGGGTCCCTCGGCTCAGCGGAGCACCGGTGCAGGGCTCCGACCTGCGCGCTTCCGCCGCGATGGTCCTCGCCGGCCTGGCCGCTGAGGGCATCACCTCCGTCCAGGGCCTGGAGTACCTCGACCGCGGCTATGCCGATTTCGAGGGCAAGCTGAACGCGGTTGGCGCCTCGATCCGCCGACTCGGCTGACCCCTAAAGTCACCAACGCGGGAGCGTGCCGGAATTGGTAGACGGACTCGACTCAAAATCGAGCGCCTTCGGGCATGTGGGTTCAAGTCCCACCGCTCCTATTTCTCCCCCACCGACCACATCGCCGTCTGAGACGGCGGTGATGAACACCTACGGCCGTTTCCCCCTGGAGCTCGTCCGGGGACGCGGCGTGTGGGTCTGGGACAAGCAGGGCCGCCGCTACCTCGATGCGGTCGCCGGCATCGCCGTCTGCACCCTCGGTCACAGCAGCCGCGTGATGCGCAAGGCCCTGGAGCGCCAGCTGCGCAAACTGCAGCACGTCTCCAACCTGTATCGGATCCCCGAGCAGGAGCAACTGGCGGGCTGGATTCGAGACAACAGCTGCGCAGAGAGCGTCTTTTTCTGCAATTCCGGCGCCGAAGCCAACGAAGCGGCCATCAAGCTCGCCCGTAAGCACGGCCATCAGGTGCGGGGCATCGACACCAGCCACGAGCGGGGCCCGCTGATCCTCACGGCCCACGCCAGCTTCCACGGCCGCACCCTGGCGGCGGTCACCGCGACCGGTCAACCGAAGTACCACCAGGGCTTCGAGCCCATGGTCCAGGGCTTCCGCTACTTCCCCTACAACGACATCTCCGCCTTTGAGGCGCTGCTGCATCGCTGCGAAGCCGCAGGCCCCCGCGTCGCTGCGGTCCTGCTGGAGCCCCTTCAGGGTGAAGGGGGCGTGAACCCCGGAGATGTGGCCTTCTTCCAGCGGGTTCGTGATCTCTGCGATCAGTACAAAATCCTGCTGATCTTTGACGAGGTCCAGGTGGGTGTGGGGCGCACGGGCCGCCTCTGGGGCTACCAAAAACTGGGGGTTGAACCGGATGCCTTCACCCTGGCCAAGGGCCTCGGTGGTGGCTTCCCCATCGGCGCCCTCTGCGTCAAAGCCTCAGCAGATCAGCTCAAACCGGGCGAGCACGCCAGCACCTTCGGCGGCAACCCCATGGCCTGCCGCGCCGGCCTGACGGTGGCCTCCGAACTGCAGCGCCGAAACCTGCCGGCCCATGCCGAGCAGATGGGTGCGTTGCTGCAGAACCTCCTGTTGGAGCTGGTCCAACGCCATCCCCAACTGGTCAAGGGCGTGCGCGGCTGGGGACTGCTGCAGGGCCTGGTCCTGCAGGCAGGCGGTCCCAAGGCGATTGACGTCGTCAAGGCCGCGATGGACCAGGGTCTGCTGCTGGTTCCAGCCGGCACCGATGTGGTGCGTTTTGTTCCCCCCCTGACGATCCAACCGCGGCACCTGCGCTTGGCGGTCAAGCGACTCGAGAAAGCCCTGCTGGCGTGTCCCTCCCCGACCCCTTCAGCGAGCTGATTGCTCCCTTCAGCCGCCGGGGTGTGGACCTCGGGCTGAACCGCATTCAGGCGGCTCTCGCTGAACTCGGCCATCCCGAAGGGCGCTTCAAAGCCGTTCAGGTGGCCGGGACCAATGGCAAGGGGTCCATCGCCACGATGATCGAGCGGATCGTCAGCGCCGCTGGGACGCGCTGCGGGCTCTACACCTCCCCCCACCTGCTGAGTTGGTGTGAGCGCATCCGCCTGCCCGAGGGCCCCATCGGCGAAGAGGCTCTCAAAACGCTGCTGCAACGGCTGCAACCCCTGGCGCTGCGCCATGACCTCACCCCCTTTGAACTGATCACCGTGGCGGCCTTTGTCGCCTTTGCTGAAGCGGAGGTGGAGCTGGCCGTCCTCGAGGTGGGGCTCGGGGGGCGACTCGATGCGACCACAGTCCACCCCCAGCGGGACGTTCTGGCCTTCGCATCCATCGGACTGGATCACGTCGAACACCTCGGCCCCACCCTCGAGGCGATCGCCCAGGAGAAGGCGGCGGTCATGGCCCCTTCGGCCATCGCCGTCAGCGGTCCCCAGGCCCCAGAGGTCCAGGCCGTGCTGCAGGCGCAGGCCGAGGCACGCGCCTGCGAACTGCGCTGGAGAGAACCTGTCGCCAGCGAAGCCGATGGGGGACCCCGCTTGGGGCTCAGCGGCGCGCTGCAACGCAGCAATGCCGCCGTGGCGATCGCCGCCGCGGAGGCCCTCAGGGAGAAGGGGTTCGAGGTCACAGATGAGGCCATCCGCCGCGGCCTGCTGCAGGCCCGCTGGCCCGGCCGGCTTGAGCAGCGCCAGTTCCGCGGCCAGCCACTGCTGATCGATGGCGCCCACAACCCGCCTGCCGCGGCCGCCCTACGCCGGGAACTCCAGCCCGGTCAGCGGCGCTGGTTGATCGGGATGCAACGGCACAAGGACGCACCCGATCTGCTGCGCCATTTGCTGGAGCCCGGTGATCTGGTCCGGGTCGTGACCCTGCCGGAGCACAGCAGCTGGAGTGCCGCTGAACTGCGTCAGGACGTCCCTGGCATCGAAGACGGGTCCAGCGACCTGAGCGAGAACCTGGAGTGGCTGGTGCAATCAGAGCGCCTGCCGGTCGCCTGCGGCTCCCTGTATTTGGTGGCGGCCCTCCTGCCGCTGCTTGACCCGACAGACTGAAGTCCCGGCCCCACCACCGCCATGACCTTCACCCGTCTCTTCAGCTGGCTGTGGGCCGTGGTGATCCTGCTGGGAGCCCCAGGCCTGACCCTGGCCCTCGACACCTCAGCCGGAGTGGGCCTCCAGGATCGAGCCCTGTTCCAGGACACCGTCGACTACACCCTCACCAACCAGAGCGGCAAGGACTTCTCCGGCCAGCAACTGGCCAACACCTCCTTCGCCGGCGCCGTGGGTAAGGCCGCCAACTTCAGCGGCGCCGATCTCCATGGCGCGATCTTGACCCAAGGGGCCTTCCCCGACGCCAACTTCAACGGCGCCGACCTCTCGGATGTGCTGCTGGATCGCACCGACATGAGCGGCACGGACCTGCGCAATGCCGTCCTGGTTGGGGTCATCGCCTCCGGCAGCACCTTCACCGGTGCCCAGGTGGAGAACGCCGACTTCACCGACGCCCTGCTCGATCGCGCCGATCAGCGCAACTTCTGCATCAGCGCCTCAGGCACCAACCCGACAACGGGCGCCAACACCCGCGCCAGCCTGGGCTGCTAGGTCCAGCCGCGCAACTTGCCCGGGTTCATCAACCCAGCCGGGTCATAGGCCCGCTTGGCATCCACCTGATCCGCATCCACCACCCCGAGGCCTCCGTCCTCCACGCTGATGACGTGGGGGTTGAACAGCAGGCAGCCCAGATCACGGGCCTGGTCGATCAGCTCCTGCAGGGCTTGCGCTCCCCGCCAACGCACCAGGGGCAGACAGGCGAAACGCTGACGGCCCTGGCTGCGAACCGCCTCCAGGTGCCAAAGCAGATCCTCGCCCCAGCGCTCCCGCAGGGCCTCCAGTGCGGGCGCCTCCGGCTGCGGCAAGAGCAACTGCAGATAGGTCCAACCTGAATCCTGACTGCGCACATGCAGGGTCGTGTGGTTCCAGGTGAGCTCCCGCAAGGGAACGCCGCGGCTCTGCCCTTGGGGAGCGCTCCAACTCAGCCGTCCCCCCAACTCCTTGATCCACGACTCCAGGACGGCCGTGGCATCCGGTGCCGCCAGGAGCAACAGGCGATGGGCGCCGCCACTGCCGTCCGGGCAGCCCTGGGGCCAGGGCAAGCGTGCGGCCACGGCGGCCTCCAGCACACACAGCGCTTTGAGTTCCAAGGCCGAGCCAGAGAGCTGCTGGGCCGCCGCCAGGGCAGTAGACCAATCCTCAAAATCGAGCACCCACTGCCGCCAGGCCACCGCCGGCGCCGACGCCATGGTCAAGGCCGTGAAGATTCCATTGGTGCCATAGGCGTGGTTCAGGGGACGGGCGGCGCTCGCATCGAGCTGCAGCAGCCGCGGCTGCGCCTCAAGCGTCACCATCTCCACCCCAAGCAGGTGGCCGGGATCCCGCAAAAACCCCCAGCGCAGCGAACCAATCCCGCCGGATCCCCCCGCCACATAGCCGCCGAGACAGGCGGTGCGCACGGTGCTCGGCAGCAGCCGTTGCTCCCGCCCATGGGCGAGCAACTGGCGATCCAGCTCCGCCAGGACAATCCCGGGTTCCGCCGTAAACACCCCGGAACTGGCATCCACCTGCCGCAGGCGGTTCAGGCCGCTGGTCTCCAGCAGCAGGCCACCGGCCAAGGGAATGCACTGGCCATAGTTCCCCGTCGCCGCGCCCCGCACCGTCAGGCTGACGCCGTGGCGGCTGCAGGCTGCGGCCACCTGCAGCACCTCCTCGGGGGCCTGCACCCGCACCCCGATTTGGGCGCGCAGACCACAGAGCAGCGGTTGCAGCACTGGGGAATAGACGAACCCATCGGCCGCCAGGCTCTCCAGCTCGCCGGCACTGCGCAGCAGCGGCAATCCAGCCGCCCGCAGATCCGCCGCCAAGGCCTCCAGCTGAGCGGCGCTGGCGGGATCGGGGAGCCCATGGGGCAGGGAGCCTGGGAGATCGGGGGTGCTCTGCATCAGCCCAAATTGGCAAGCCGAGGATCGGGATGGGCCTGATCCGGTGGCGGCAGCCAACGGCCCTGCCGCAGGACCCGGCGCTGGGGGGAATGGGCCAGCAGTTCCGACCAGCTCCCGGCACTGGTCAACAGCAGATCCGCGGGTCCGCCCACCCGCAGCACCCCGTCCCAATCCAGGCCGAGCAGGCGGGCGGGGGTCGTCGTGAACGGCATCAGTCCCTGACGTTCCCAAGGGGGGGTGTGGGTGGCGCGGAAGCTCAGCCGCAGCAAATCCAATGGATCAAAGTCGCCACCGGGGTACCAGGGGTCCTGGACGTTGTCGGCCCCCAGGGCCACCGCGACCCCCTCCTGCTGCAACAGCCGCAGGGGGGCCAGGGGACGGAAGCCGGAACTCACGCTCTGCTCGCGCCCCAACAACCAGAAATTGGTGGTGGGCAAGGCCACAACCGCCACTCCCAAGCGCTGCAACCGCCGGGCCAAGGGCCGGGCCTGGGCTGCACTCAAGAGCCCCATGCTGCTGGCGTGACTGCAGGTGATCGGCACCCCAGGGTGGAAGCGCTCGAGCCTCTGCACCAGCAGTTGCACTCCGGCGGCGGGGGCCTCGGAGGACTCATCGATGTGCAGATCAATGCCACACCCCAACGTGCCGGCCAAGCGCAGCAGCTGATCCAGTTCCGCCCCATCGCGGCCACTGCTGGGGAAGGGAGGTCCCAAGACCCCACCCAGGAGACCGCCCGCAGCCGCCACCCGCTTGGCTAACGCCAAGCCCTCACTCGAGCCCCAGTGGGCCAGGGGAGCCAAGGCCACCAGCTGCAACTGGACCCGCTCCTGCCAGCGCTGCTGCAACTGCAGGAGCGCATCCCAGCTGGGGCGCGAACAGGGGCCACCGCTGTCGATATGGCTGCGCAGGCCCCGCAGGCCATAGCGCCAGGCTTGATCGAGGGCCCGCTCACCCCGCTCCAGCACCTGCTGGGCACTGCGCTCTTGTCCCTCTACAAGGTTCAGCTCCAGGGCCGCCTGCATCCGGCCGCTGTAGTTGGGAAAGCCTGGCCAGCTGAAGGCCTTGTCGAGATGGACATGGGGATCCACCAAGGGGGTCAGCGCCAACGGCAACCCGCTCTGCCGGCAGGGTTGGATCGAGCGGAGCTGAGTGCCCTGCCACGCCAACTCGACCGGGAGCAATCCCTGGGCATCGCCGCAGGGCAAGTCCCTGCGCTCGGGATCAAGCAGGGCCCGCGGCACCAAACACTGCAGCCGCTGCTCGATGCCTGACTCCATCTCCAAGGCGATCAACGCTGCGCCAAACCCTGCGCCGCTTGTTCTGAACTCTGAATCACCAGCAGCTGACCCGCGCCAGCCAGGGTCACGGCCCGGTAGCGGGGGATCGTGAGGCCGGGCAACAGGGTCTGACCGCCCAGTTCAGTGGTGTAGACGCTGAACAGACCGGCGTTGTAGCGGCGGCTGGAGGCGGCCGCCAACTGACCCAGCACCTTGCGCTGACTGGCCACCAGCTGGGGGCAGTCCTGAATCACCAAGCGTGCCAGGAGCGGTAGGGATCCAGGGGCGCAGAGCTCCCTGGAGGCGGCCCGCACCAACTGATCGCCGGCAAAGGCCTCGAAGTCCTCTGTCCCGGGGTTGGTCACGGCCAACGCCAGGAGGCCGACACCGGCTGCCGCCACCCAAGTCCAGCGACCATCACCCGTGGAGGCAGTCATCGATCGAGAGCCGTTGCATTGGTAGGATCGGCGCGCCCTGGCGGGCGTAGCCAAGTGGTTAAGGCACCGGGTTGTGGTCCCGGCATTCGGGGGTTCAAGTCCCCTCGCTCGCCCCTTCCAGAATCCCCTGATTCTCTCTGAGGATCAGGGGATTCGCCCTATTTGGAGCAAATCGCAGCCTCCAGCAAGGCTGCCAACAAAGAGGAGGCTCCATGGCGAACGGGATCCCAGACGGGAAGACCCGTCTGCGCCTGCAAAGCCGAGCGTTCCTGCTCGGCCTGCTCCTCCGTCAGCAGGGCGGTGTTGAGGCAGATCGCCCGCACCTTGGGACGCGCGCCATCGGGGCGCGCCAGGGCGGCCAGCGCCTCGTTGGCCGCAATCACCTCAGGCAGTGGCGGAATCGCCACCAAAGCCGCCCCCGGCCGCGTGCGCACATGGGTCTGCCCCGCCCGGTGCACCAGCAACAGGGCCGTCGGCTGACTGCCCCGAATCAAGGGCAAAGTGGCCGTCGAGCCGGGATGACAGAGGGAGCCCTGCCCCTCCACCAGCACCACGGTCTCGGCCGTGGCTCCCTCGGCCGCCTTCAGCACCGCCGCTTCCACCGCGCCGGCGGCGTAGTCGACGCGCACCGCATCCAAGGCCACGCCCTGGCCACTGATCAAAATCCCCGCCTGACCGGTGCCGACAAAGCGCACGTCCTGGCCCTGCTGCTGGCCGCAGCGCTGCAACTCCAAGCAGGCGCTCATCTTGCCCACGGCCATGTCGGAGCCGACCGCCAGCACCCGCCGGCCCGGCAGGGCGGCGCACCGGGCGGTGGCCACCTCCAAATCCGCCGGCTCATGGCGTAGATCCCAGATCCACTGGCCTGCCGCCAAGGGAATCGCCGCGAACTCCGGGTCATCCGCCAGGCGGCTGTGCAAACCACTGGCGAGGCTCAATCCCGCCCGCAGGGCCTGCACCACATCAGCCCGCATCTCCATCGGTAGGCGGCCGCCGGAGGGCGCCAGGCCCACCACCGCCACCTCGGGTCCATAGGGCAGCGCCGCCTCCAGATTCGCCAGCACCGGGACGGGGCGCTGAATCCCGGTCACTGCTTCGAGGGACTCACCCGCGTGGGCCGGGTCCACCACTGCCACGATCGGGCCAGAGCGGTAGCGCAACATCGCCAGGCCGGTCTTGCCCGAGAGGTTGTCCAGCCCGCCGTGCTGCAGCAGCACCACCGGACGCTCAGCAGAAAGCATCAGCCCACCTCCTGGACACCCAGGCCGGGCCGGGCCGCCGGAAGCAGCCGGTCCCCGTGGCGCTCGGGCCCCGAGAAGGGGTCATCCACCAAGTTGAGGTGGCTATCGAGATCCGGCCAATGCACCAGGGGCAGCAGCTGGGCTGCACCGCTGTTGAGCAATCCGCCATCGGAGTAGCAACCGAGCATCACCTTCAACCCCAAGCGATGGGCCGTGCGGGCCATCAGCCATCCCTCGCTGAGGCCGCCGCACTTCACCAACTTGATATTGATGCCATCGACATGGGGGGCCAGACGCAGAAGATCACCCAGATCCCAACAGCTCTCGTCGGCCACCAGGGGAATGGGCGCCAGACCATGCAGCGCGGCAAAACCCGCCCGGTCGGCTTCCAGATCGAGGAGAGGCGGCAAGGGTTGCTCCACCAGCACCACGCCTTGATCGGCCAACCAGGGAATCATCTGGCGAGCGCCATCCAGCGTCCAACCGCCATTGGCATCGATCTGCAGTTCATCGCCTGGGCGCAGGGCCGAGCGCACCCCCGCCACCAACTGACGGTCGTGGTCCAGGCCATCGGGGGATCCCAACTTCAACTTCACCCGCGTGGCGGGCAGCTGCTGCCGCCAACGCTCCAGCCGCGCCAACACTGACTCCAAAGCGCCCAATCCCAGGGTGACGCTGGTGGCGACGCAGGCCGCCGGATCCAGGCCCCAAAGCCGATGCACGGGTTGGCCCAGCCGCTGCCCCCACCAGTCGTGCAGGGCCAAATCCAAGCCGCAGCGGGCCGGGGGACTGAGGTCCTTGAAAAGGTGCTCCAGGGCCTGCAAGGGCTGGGGCTCCAGGGACTCCAACTGGGGAGCCAGGGCCTCGAGTTCCGCGGCAACCGCGCCGGTCTCGTAGTGCCGGTGGCCCGTATCAAAGCCGCCGGTCTCGCCCCGGCCCGTGATGCCGCCATGCTCCAGTTCCAGCAGCAGGTGCTCGACAGCGGCGGTCGTGCCGCGGCTGATGGCCAAGGGCACCGCTTTGCTGAGGCGAAAACGGCTCAGACGGAGGCGCATCGAAGGACAGCTGCCCCTTCAAGCTGGCACGGATCGCACCCCCGCGCCGCCCATACCGGAAACTGGTGGCATGACGGCGACACAACTGAGCGCTCCCCAGTCCACGACGGGACGCGGCAGCTACTGGATCACCACCTTCGGCTGCCAAATGAACAAGGCGGATTCCGAGCGCATGGCCGGGATCCTCGAATCGATGGGCTACAGCGAAGCCACGGCTGAACTCGAGGCCGATCTGGTCCTCTACAACACCTGCACGATCCGCGATAACGCCGAACAGAAGGTCTACAGCTATCTGGGCCGCCAGGCCCAGCGCAAACGCGTCAACCCCAACCTGACCCTGGTGGTGGCCGGCTGTGTTGCCCAACAGGAGGGGGAATCGCTGCTGCGCCGCGTGCCGGAACTGGACTTGGTGATGGGGCCGCAGCACGCCAATCGCCTCGATGTCCTGCTCAGCCAGGTGGAGCAGGGCCAACAGGTGGTGGCCACCGAGGAGCACCACATCCTTGAAGACATCACCACCGCCCGCCGCGACAGCAGCATCTGCGGCTGGGTGAATGTGATCTACGGCTGCAACGAGCGCTGCACCTACTGCGTCGTGCCCTCGGTGCGCGGCAAAGAGCAGTCGCGCCTGCCCGAGGCCATCAAGCTTGAGATGGAGGGTCTGGCCGCCCAGGGCTTTAAAGAGATCACCCTGCTCGGGCAAAACATCGATGCCTATGGCCGCGATCTGCCTGGCATCACGCCGGAGGGGCGCCGTCAGCACACCCTCACGGATCTGCTGCAGTTCGTCCACGACGTCGAGGGCATCGAGCGGATTCGCTTCGCCACCAGCCATCCCCGTTATTTCACCGAGCGCCTGATCGACGCCTGCGCAGATCTCCCCAAGGTCTGTGAGCACTTCCACGTCCCCTTCCAAAGCGGAGACGACGACGTGCTCAAGGCCATGGCCCGGGGCTACACGATTGATCGCTACCGCCGGATCATCGACCGCATCCGCGATCGCATGCCCGACGCCTCGATCAGCGCCGATGTGATCGTGGCCTTCCCCGGTGAGACCGATGCGCAGTACCGGCGCACCCTCGATCTGATCGACGAGATCGGCTTCGACCAGGTCAACACCGCCGCCTACTCCCCCCGCCCCAACACCCCGGCGGCCGACTGGCCCAACCAGTTGAGCGAAGAGGTGAAAGTGCAACGGCTCCAGGAGATCAACGCCCTGGTGGAGCGCAAGGCCAAGGAGCGCAGCGCGCGCTACGCCGGCCGCACCGAACAGGTCCTCGTTGAAGGGGTGAATCCCAAACAGGCGGACCAGGTGATGGGGCGAACCCGCACGAACCGCCTGACCTTCTTCCCCGCCGCCCGCGCCTCTGGAGGCCAGTGGCAAGCCGGCGATCTGGTGGAGGTTCGTATCGAGGAGGTCCGGGCGTTCTCCCTCAGCGGAATCGCCCTGTCCTGACGCTGGCTAAGGGCGGAATCACTGATACGTTTGGCCCCTGATCTGACGCCCCTATGAGCTCCGAAACCATCAATTTGGGTTTGGTGTTTGGGGGTGTCTCGGGCGAGCACGCCGTCTCGATTCGCTCGGCCAACACCGTCGCCGCTGCCCTGCGCTCCGGGGCCAACGCCCAGCGCTATCGGCTCGACTGTTTCTATATCGACCAATGGGGCCATTGGTGGCCGCCGGCGGTGGCCGATGCGGTGCTGGCCAAGGGCACACCAGCCGAACGCAGCGAACTGCCCGCCGCACCCCTGCGGCCTGGTTTTCAAGGCTTTCCAGAAGGGGCCCTGGACGTTGAACTCTGGGTCCCTGTGCTCCACGGGCCCAACGGAGAAGACGGGACGATCCAAGGGCTCTTCAGCCTGATGCAGGTGCCCTTTGTGGGCTCGGGGGTCCTGGGCTCGGCCGTCGGCATGGACAAACAGGCGATGAAGGCGGCCTTCGCTGCGGCGGGACTGCCCCAGGTGCCCTACGCCTGCGTCGATGCCCAGGAGCTCGAGCAGCAACCGGAGGCGCTGGTTCAGCAGCTGGAAGCACAGCTCGGTTATCCCTGCTTCATCAAGCCCGCCAACCTGGGCTCATCCGTTGGCATCAGCAAAGCGAGCAACCGCGCTGAGCTCATGCAAGGCCTTGCCCTGGCGGCCCAGCACGATCCCCGCATGGTGGTGGAGCAGGGCATCCAAGCCCGGGAACTGGAGTGCGCGGTCCTTGGGGGGCAGCAGATGCGCGCCTCCGTGCTCGGCGAGATCTGTTTTGACGCCGACTGGTACGACTACGACACCAAATACAGCGACGGCAAAAGCCACACGGTGATTCCTGCGGAGGTGCCCGAGGCCCTCAGCGAGCGGGCCCGAACGATGGCCATCGCCGCCTGCCGTGCGGTCGGCGCCTCCGGATTGGCCCGGGTGGACTTCTTCTATGAGCAGGCCAGTGGCGCCCTTTGGCTGAACGAAATCAACACCCTGCCGGGCTTCACCAGCCAGAGCATGTACCCGATGCTCTGGGCCAAAACAGGGTTACCGCTTGAGGAGTTGGTGCACGAATTGGTGCAACTGGCGCAAGAATCGGCGCAGCCCAGCCACTCCAGGAGGACCGAAGCGGCATGAGTCACGGTCTGATCTGGTTGCCTCTGTTGGTGATCTTTCCGTTGATCACCGCCCTCGGTTGGCTGGAGCGCCGCCGCCAAAATTTGTTTCGGGCCTGGGCTGAGGGTGCCGAGCTCTCCAAGCTGGACGACGGCGGCGGCGCTCGCTTGATTGACGGGACCATCGCCTGGTGCGTCTTCGAGTCGGGAAAGCTCAACGAGAAGGGCAGCTTTGAGGTCAAGGGACTCGATCAGGTCGACCTCTTGGCCTTGGGTTCCGGGGAAGCGCCCCTGACCGAGGAAGCGCAGGGTGCCTGCCGACTGCGGCTGATGGGCGGTGGCCAGCAAGCGGATGTGCCCTTTGCCGATGCTGAGCGCGCACGCCGCTGGCGGGATCAGCTGATGTCCCGCTCCCGCTGCGAGTTGTGAGCGCAGCCTCCTCGCGCTCGAGCCAAGCCCTCGAGCGCAGACGCCAGCTCCGGCAGGAACGGCGGCAAGAGCGTTTGAAGCAGATCTGGCGCGTGACCGTGCTGGCCGGCAGTGCCGGGGCCCTGGGCTGGGGCCTCTTGCAACAGGGCTGGGTGGTGCGTGATCCAGACCAAATCGAAGTCCTTGGCAGCCGGCAGGTCAGCCGAGCCCAGGTGATCCGTGAGGGGGACCTTCAACTCCCTTTGCAACTGCTGACCTTGCAGCCCAAGCGATTGGCCCAACGCCTCTCGGCGGGCCTGCCTGTCGAGCAGGTCCAGGTCAACCGCCTGATGCTCCCCCCTCGGCTCCAGATCTCTCTGGTGGATCGAGAGGCCGTTGCCCAGGCCCAACGCCGAACCCGCAAGGGCTTTGAGATGGGCTACGTCGATCGCCTGGGGAACTGGATGACCCGCCGTCAGCAATCCGCTGGCGCCCCGGCGGCCGCACCAACGGTGATGGTGCTGGGCTGGCAGGAGCGTCTCCGCCCTTCACTCTCGCGGGTCCTGGCCGAGCGGGATGCCCTGGGCAGTCCGCTGCTGCAGGTGCGCTTTGAACCCAATGGCAGCCTCTGGCTCCGCACCGCGGCCCTGGGGGACATTCACCTCGGACCCACCGATGACAAGTTGGCCAAGCGCCTGGATGTTCTGCGCCACCTCTCCTCAGAGCTCCCCGGTCAAATCAAAAATCTGAAGCTGAAGTCCATTGACCTCAGCGATCCGGATCAACCCGAACTGGGCCTACCGGCCAAACCGGTGCCGAAGGCGGCCAAAACACCCCCGCCCGCAGCGGACTGAAGCTCCGGGGCAAAAACCCGTAAACGGTGACAGGGCGTTGCGCTAAAGCCCTTTGCCGGCAAAGGTATGCCGATCTAGGCCTGTGATTGGCAGGAACAACGACATAATGCAGCGAAGCACCAACGGCACTGCACCGGCTATGGAGATCGCACCCGAGGGCCTCAGTGCCGTCACCAGCAATGGTTCTGCGGGGATCGTGCCTAGCCAGTCCGCTCGCATCGAGGTGATCGGCGTCGGCGGCGGCGGCAGCAATGCCGTTGGTCGCATGATCCTCTCGGATCTCGAGGGCGTTGGATACCGCGTACTCAATACAGATGCCCAGGCCCTGCTGCAGTCGGCAGCGAAACAGCGCGTTCAGCTCGGCCAAAAGCTGACCCGCGGCCTGGGGGCCGGCGGCAACCCGGCCATCGGCCAAAAAGCGGCTGAAGAATCCCGCACCGATCTGGCGCAGACCCTCCAGGGTGCAGACCTGGTCTTCATCGCCGCTGGCATGGGCGGTGGCACAGGAACCGGTGCCGCTCCGGTTGTGGCCGAAGTCGCCAAGGAATGCGGCGCCCTGACCGTGGGCATCGTCACCAAGCCCTTCGGCTTTGAAGGGCGCCGCCGCATGCGTCAGGCCGAGGAGGGCATCGCCCGCCTGTCCGAGCATGTGGACACCCTGATCGTGATCCCCAACGACCGGCTGCGGGAAGCCATTGCTGGTGCACCCCTGCAGGATGCCTTCCGCGCCGCCGATGACGTCCTGCGGATGGGCGTGAAGGGCATCACCGACATCATCACCAAGCCCGGCCTGGTGAACGTTGACTTCGCCGATGTGCGCTCGGTCATGAACGACGCGGGCACCGCACTGCTGGGTCTGGGCGTCGGCTCCGGCCGTTCCCGCGCCAGCGAAGCCGCCCAGGCCGCCATCAACAGCCCGCTGTTGGAGTCCGCACGGATCGACGGCGCCAAGGGCTGCGTCATCAACATCAGCGGTGGCAAGGACATGACCCTTGAGGACATGACCACCGCCTCTGAGGTGATCTACGACGTGGTCGACCCCGAGGCCAACATCATTGTTGGTGCCGTGGTGGACGAGAAGCTGGAAGGCGAGATCCACGTCACGGTGATCGCCACGGGCTTCGAAGGCGGCGGCGCCTATCGCCCCGAGCGGCCCTTGAACAGCTTTGTGGCCGGCGACAGCGGCGAAGGCGACCTGCCCGGTGCAGCCATCCCCTCCTTCCTGCTCAACCGCCAGAACAACAACTGAGTTCTGGACTGAGAACCAGCAAAAAGGGGCCCCAGGGGCCCCTTTTTTATTGCCGTTGAAATGGGGTGACCCGGAGTCCACGCCTGCCAAGAGCATCCCGTGTGGCTGCTCCCTTCCGGTCCTGACCAGATTTGGGCGTCCGGGCCGCATGGGTCCGAGTCGGTCGGATGCTAGCAATGAGCCCCCGTCCATGAGGTGATCGCCGGGTGCGACCTGCTGATCTACTCACCTGCAAGCAGGAGGGCCGGCCCATCGCCGTGCTCACCGCCTGGGATGCCCTCTCAGCGGCCCTCGTGGAAGAGGCCGGGGCGGACGCCATCTTGGTGGGCGACTCCCTGGCGATGGTGGTCCTCGGCCATGCCACCACCCTCCCGGTGACCCTGGAGGAGATGGTGATGCACACCCGGGCCGTGGGCCGCGGGCTGCAGCGCCCCGCCAACCAGCAGCCGCTGATCATCACGGATCTGCCCTTCCTCAGTTACCAGTGCGGCCTCGATCAGGCCGTGGCCGCAGCGGGACAGGTGCTGAAGAACAGCCCCGCTGCCGCCGTCAAACTCGAGGGCGGGGAACCGGAAACCCTGGCCGTTGTCGATCGGCTCGTGCGCTCCGGCATCCCCGTGATGGGACACCTGGGCCTCACCCCCCAGTCGGTCCATCGCCTGGGCTACCGGCGCCAGGCCAAGGACCCCATTAGCCAAGAGCGCCTGAAGCGCTCAGCCCGCGATCTGCAGGCCGCCGGCTGCTTCGCGCTGGTGCTCGAACATGTGCCCGCCGAGTTAGCCGGCGCCCTCAGCCAAGAGCTCCAGATCCCCGTCATTGGCATTGGCGCCGGTGAACAGTGCGACGGGCAGGTGCGGGTGACCGCCGACCTCCTGGGGCTCACCGCCAAACAACCACCGTTCTGCCCGCCCCTGCTCCAGGGCCGCGAGCTCTGTGTGGACGCCCTCAGGGGCTGGGTGGGGGGCCTTCAGCCTGCTCCTCCCACCACTCCAACCACTCCCGCAGCACCGCATTACTCAGAGCCAAGCCCTCTGGATCACTGAGCCGCCAGCGCTGGCCTTCCCGGCGGAGCAGACCACGCTCCAGATAGGGCTGCCAGCGCTGCATCAGTCCCGCCGGATCGAGCCCTGCCAGAAGCGGCGTGAGCAGGACACCCTCACGCCGGCGCAAACCGACCATCACCCGCTCATCGTTGGGCATGGGCTGGGGAGGCCCAAGCTCGCCAGGGTCCTGTTGCAGCCAGGCGGCGTAGCCCTCACGGGTGCGGGGGCGCGGCTGCCGCACCCCCCAGGGGGCAGCCGTCGCCCCCATGCCGAAGCCCCACCAGCCCGCACCGCTCCAGTAGACGCGGTTGTGGCGCGAGGCATGGCCCGGCAGGGCGTAGTTCGAGATCTCGTAGTGGCCAAAGCCAGCCGCCGCCAAGGTGCCGGCGGTCAGCTCCATCAAATCGGCAGAGAGGTCCTCCTCAGGCAGCTGCAATTCACCGCTGGACTCCAGCCGCTCAAACACCGTGCCGGGCTCCACGATCAAGTCGTAGACCGAGAGGTGGGGGGGCTCCAGCGCGAGGGCCTGCTGCAGCTGCGCCCGCCAGTGCTCGGCCGTCGCCCCCGGCAGGCTCTGGATGAGATCCAGGCTCCAACTGCTCAGTTCCCCCTGGACGCGCGCCTGCTGAAGCCAGGCGGCTGCCTCGAGGAGGTCCCTGCGGCGATGCCTGCGCCCCAGACGCTCGAGAACGTCGTCATCAAAACTCTGGCCGCCCAGGCTGACCCGATTGACCCCCGCCCTGAGATAGCCCTGCAGGCGCGTCTGATCAAAGCTGGCGGGGTCCAGCTCCAGGCTGATCTCCGCCCCCGCCGCGAAGCCATAGCGCCTCTTCAAGCTCCGCAGCACACGCTGCAGCTGCTCGGCCGTCAGCATTGAGGGAGTGCCGCCCCCCACATAGATGGTGGACAGGGGCGGTCCAGCCGGCGAGGCCTCAATCTCCCCGCAGAGCAGCTCCAGGTAGGACTCAATCGAGCGACTGCCGGTCTGCCCGGGCGCCCCACCGGCTCGATCCCCCAGGGGCACCACCGGGAAGTCGCAATAGAAGCAACGGCGATGGCAAAACGGAATGTGCAGGTAGGCGCTGCGCGGGAGAGGCCGGTTACCTCCCTGGGCCAAACCCGCCGCAATAGGGCATGCTGCTTCCGAGCGACTGGCAGCCACAGCACCCGCCATGGTGGACACCCTCATCCTGGTGCTGTTCGTGATCTCCGGAGCCGCCGCGGGCTGGCTCGGGGTGGATCTACTGCCGGAGCAACAGTTAATCCGCATCCAGAACCTGGAGCAGCTGAGCTGGATCCTGGGCGGTGGCGGCGCCTTAGCGGGCCTCTTCGCGGGCTTTGTCTTCCAGCGCCTACGGCGCCGGCTGATGGAGCAGGTGCGCACCATGCCCACCGATCTGCTGGTGAGCCGGGCCGTGGGTCTGATCCTGGGCCTGCTGGTGGCCAACCTGCTGATCTCCCCCATCCTGTTCCTCTCCCTGCCTTGGGAGCTGGTGCTGGTGAAGCCGCTGGCGGCCATTGCGGCCAACGTCTTCTTTGGCGTCTCGGGCTACAACCTCGCCGAGGTGCATGGCCGCACCCTGCTGCGCCTGTTCAACCCCAACAGCACCGAAGCCCTGCTGGTGGCCGATGGGGTGCTGATGCCCGCCAGCGCCAAGATCCTCGACACGAGCGTGATCATCGATGGCCGCATCCGCGGCCTGCTCGATTCGGG
>NZ_JAFMFX010000029.1:0-21206 GCF_017855895.1 Vulcanococcus sp. CPBay_Sum15L08_68
GATGAGCCAGGCCGAGCTGGACGAGCGCAAGCGTGGTTCCTCCGTCGGCGTGAACGTCCCCGGTGGCCCTGCCGCCATCAACGCCCAGAAGCAGCAAGAGAAAGCTCAGCAGGCCGAAGCACAGCCCACCACCCCGACGAGCACGGCGAAGCCCGGGGACATTGGTGCCTTCAAGGGCTGGGTCAAGGACCTCTAACCCTCGATCAGCGCCTCCGCGTTCAAGACCAGCTCACGCAGATGCGCGAGCTGGTTTTTTTGTGCCCCGCTCCAGAGCCCGCGGTGATGGGCCTCAAGCAGGCGCTCGCCCATGTCCCGCAGGGCCCAAGGGTTGTGGGTTTTCAGGAACTCCAAAACCTCGGGAGATTCAAGCCACTGCTCGCAGATTGAGCCGTAGCTCCAGTCGGGAACCCGACCGGTGCTCGCGTCGTAGGCGAAGAGATAATCGAGGCTGGCGGCCATCTCGAAGCCACCCTTGTAGCCGTGCTGTTGCATGCCTTCAATCCAGCGAGGATTGAGCACGCGGGAGCGCAGCACCTTGTCGAACTCCTTCTCCAGGCGGTGGATGCGAGGACGCTGATGGCGTGAATGGTCCCCGAACCAAACCGCTGGTGCGACACCACGAACGGACTCGACCGCAGCACTCAGCCCGCCCTGGAACTGGTAATAGTCATCGGAATCCAGCAGGTCATGCTCACGGTTGTCCTGGTTTTGCAGCACGACCTGGACTGACGAGAGGCGCTGCTGAAAACCATCCCGGTCGGAGGCAATGCGCAGGGCACCAGTGCCATCACCCTCGTAGCGCCAGCTGCCCCAATTCAGGTAGGCCTCGGCCAGATCACCACGTTCCTCCCAGTCACCACTGTCGATCAGACCTTGAAGGCCCGCGCCATAGGCCCCAGGGGCTGAGCCATAGACCCGCCAGGCATGACCATCCCTTTGCGCGGCTTGCGCGAGCGGGTTCTCCTCAGCCGATTCATCGGCTGCAGCCACCAGAGCCGTGGCGCGGTTGACCCACGCCACCAGCTGGGGAAAGGCGTCTCGAAAGAGTCCTGAGATCCGCAGGGTCACATCCACCCGGGGCCGACCTAAGGCCGACAGGGGAATCAACTCCAGGTCCACCAGCCGTCGACTGGGTCCATCCCAGACCGGGCGGACGCCCAGCAAGGCCAGGGCCTGGCCAATGTCCTCCCCGCCATTGCGCATCGTGCTGGTGCCCCAGACCGACAGGGCGAGATGGCGAAGGGGCTCCCCCTCCTCCATCAAATGCTGATCGAGCAGGAGTTCTGCGCTACGTCGACCCAGGTCCCAGGCTGCTTCCGTCGGCAGCCCGCGCAAATCAACGCTGTAGAAATTGCGGCCCGTCGGTAAAAGATCCGGCCGTCCACGGGTGGGGGCACCGGAGGGCCCCGCCGCGATCCGATCACCTGCTACACCACGCAGAAAGGCCGTGCGCTCGGCCTCACCGCAGCCAAGCAGATTCGGCACGAGCCGTTGGCCAAGACGCTCCAGCACCTGCTCGGTGTGTTGCCCGACGGCCTTGTGGCTGTGGACTTCGCCCAGAAGTGAGCGGCAGAGATCGAGGGCCTGATCTTCAAGCCAGGCGATGGCATCCCCGCAGACCCTGGGGTGTCTGAGGCCGAGGGCGAGTAGCCGCTGCTGATCGACGGGCTCGAGGGGGGATTCTTCTGGGTCACTCCAGGGGTCCAGCTGCAAGGCCGCATCGAGGGCAAGGGCCTGGGTTAGACCGAGACCACCCTCCTGGGGGGGACGGGCCAGACAGGCCAGCAGTTCAGCGAGGGCCTCCGTCTCAGGAAGGGAGCCGAAGCGATGCAGACCGGTTCGGATCTGGGCTTCCTTGAGTTCACAGAGGTAGCCGTCGGCGGCATCGAGGGGATCCGCAGCGTCGCCCGCGGCCAAGACGTCGCTGAGTTCGCTGCGGCTCAGTTGCGTCAGGATCGCGCTGCGGAGCGTCTCGCTCCGAGCACTGCCTAGCTGTACGGATTCCCAGTACTCATCAATCAGAGCCTCGAGTTCCCGCAAGTCGCCATGGAGTCCTGCACGACCAAGGGGTGGGGTGAGGTGATCGAGGATGACCGCCTGG
The DNA here is from genome assembly GCF_017855895.1 of Vulcanococcus sp. CPBay_Sum15L08_68. NCBI lineage: Bacteria > Bacillati > Cyanobacteriota > Cyanophyceae > Synechococcales > Synechococcaceae > Vulcanococcus > Vulcanococcus sp. CPBay_Sum15L08_68. The sequence continues at coordinate 2,102 of NZ_JAFMFX010000029.1, forward strand.
GCACGGCGCTTGGCCTGGGAGCCCTCACCCGGGTCATTGACGATGAACGGATAGAGGTGGGGGATCGGGCCTAAGGCCAGTTCCGGGAAGCAGCCTGGCGAGAGTCCAAGTCCCTTTCCAGGAAGCCACTCGAGGTTGCCGTGCTTCCCCACATGGCAGACCAGCTGGACCGCTGCGGATTGGTTGAGCCAGAGGTAGTGGGCCAGGTAGTGGTGGGTCGGCACCAGATCCGGGGAGTGGTAGCTGAGGCTTGGGTCCCTCTCGTAACCCCGGGACGGCTGGATCATCACCACCACATGGCCGTATTGCAGGCCATGGATGGGGTAGCCCTCCTTCTCCAGCGACGGATCCTGTTTTGGTGAACCCCATTGGGCTTCCAGGCGGCTGCGAGCTGCTGCGGGGATTCCGTCAAACCAAGCCAGGTAGTCGGCAAGGGGAAGGTGATCTAGGGCCTTCAGGTGCGTGCTTTCAGGGTCATTCGTCCGTCCGGCGAGCAACGCCTGAATCAGGCCGTCTCCGTCGCTTGGCAGCTGCTCCGGTAGTCCATAGCCCGCTTGCTTCAGCCAATGCAGCATCGCCGCAGCGCTGGCTGGGGTGTCGAGCCCGACGCCGTTGGCTAATCGCGCATTGCGGGTTGGATAGTTCGCCAGCACCAAGGCCAGACGGCGATCGGACGCCGGGGTCTCGCGCAGGCTGCACCAGCGCTGCACCAATTGCGCAACCCAATCGAGCCGCTCCCGCTCCGGTAGATAGCGATGCAGAGCTGTGGCCAAGCGCGCATCAGCTCTGGTCAGCTCCTTAAAGGCTCCAACGCGTGTGCTGATGCGACCGTCGAGCTCCGGCATCGCCACCTGCAGGGTCAGATCCAGGGAGGACAGACCAATGGGACTGGCGCTCCAAGCCTCCTGCGTTTGGGTGCTGCAGAGCAGCTGGAAGACAGGAACACCGAGCGCGTCCCACAGCGGGGCACCGAGCCCTGCTTCAGCGAACTGCACGGAGGCGAAGGAGGTGGTGCAGACCACAGCCGCCACCTGCTCGCGCTGGAGCAGATCCAGGGTTCCTCGCTGGACCCCTGGGTCCCTAAGGCTGCTGACCCAGAGAGCCCGCGGGGCGAGCCCCTGTGTTCTGAGGGAGTCGAGCAGGGCCTCGGGCAAGGCCAAATCACCGGACTGCAGGAGCGCCCGGTAGAGGATGACACCGACACGCGGTCCGAGATCGTCACGCCAGTCGTGGGCTTTCGGGTCCTCAACGGCGTGGACTTGGGGGAGCTGCAGCTGGCCGTGATCGAGCCAGTGGCCAAGGGAGCCCAGGACCTCCAGAAGATTGGATGTACCCCCTTCCCGGAGGCAGCGGCTGCTGGCTGTGGCGAGTGCAGCGGGAACGCTGCTGAGGCTGGCAAGGGCCTCGTCCTCATCGGCGGTCCCGGCCAGAACGACCAGCGCTCGTTTGGAGTCTGCAGAGGCCCACTGCCGGAACTGCTCGAGGCCATAACTCCAGTGCCCGCGTCCGCCAAGCAGTCGGATCAACACCAGCTGCGTGCCGCCAAGGCTGGTGCGGATGTAGTGATCGAGAACCGCTGGGTGCTGCAGGCTGGCCAGGTTGAGACCTTGGATCTGGCGAGCCGCTCCTGCCGGACAACTGTGCTGATCCAGGCAGGCCGACAGGGCAGCCAAGTCGGTGTCGGCGCTGGAGAGGAACACCAGCTCCGCCCCGGGTTGCTCCACGTAGGTCACCCCGTCATCAGGGCTGTGGCTACCAGGGACAGCCGCAAGACGGTGCATTGCTCCATCTTGCTGGTTCAGCACTCGCGCTTGGGCACCCAGCAGTGAGAGGATCGTCTGCAGCTGTGGCCGCCCCCACCGACCCCATGCATCAGTTCCTGCCCTTCGCCTGGTTCGGTGGCAAGTGTGTGCCCTTTGCGGAGGCCACGCTGTCGGTGGCGACCCATGCCCTGCACTACGGGACCGGTGCGTTTGGCGGAATGCGGGCGATCCCCAATCCGGCCGATGCCAACGAGATTCTTCTGTTCCGGGCCGACCGCCACGCCCGCCGATTAAGTCAGAGCGCGCGTCTCCTACTGACAGAGCTCAGCGAAGACACGATCCACAGCGCGATCCATCAGTTCCTGTGCGCCAATCGCCCCACCTGCCCGGTCTATCTGCGTCCCTTCGTCTACACAAGTGACCTGGGGATTGCCCCGAGGCTGCACAACATTGAGACCGATTTCCTGATCTACGGCCTTGAGCTCGGTGACTATCTCTCCCCTGAGGGGGTGAGCTGCCGGATTAGCTCCTGGACCCGCCAAGAAGATCGCTCCCTGCCCCTGCGCGGCAAGATCAGCGGCGCCTACATCACCAGTTCACTCGCCAAAACAGAGGCCGTCAAGAGCGGTTTTGATGAGGCTCTGCTGCTCAACAGCCGCGGCAAGGTCAGCGAGGCCAGCGGCATGAATCTGTTCCTCGTTCGCGATGGTGTCCTGATCACACCAGGTGTCGATCAGGACATTCTTGAGGGCATCACCCGATCCAGTGTTCTGGAGCTGGCTAAGGCGATGGGGATCCCCACCCTGGAGCGTCCCGTCGACAAGAGCGAGTTATTCATTGCCGATGAAGTCTTCTTGAGCGGTACAGCCGCCAAGGTCACGCCGATTCGTCGTGTGGAAACCACTGAACTCAGTGCTGAGCGTCCGGTGATGACCGCCATTCGCGAGCGCCTGACCGCCATCACCGAAGGGCGTGATCCCGCCTTTGACCATTGGGTCACGCGCATTCGCCTGGACGGTTGATCGGTTGATGCTCGCCACACAACGCATCGGTTTCCTTGAACGCCTGCACAGCCCTGCGCGGCCAGTGCTGGTGTTTGACGGCGCAACGGGAACGTCGTTGCAGCAGATGGATCTGACTGCTGATGACTTCGGCGGCCTGGCCCTCGAGGGTTGCAACGAAAACCTGGTGTTCACGCGCCCGGATGCCGTCCAGGCGGTGCATCGTCAGTTTCTCGAGGCCGGCTGCGATGTGATCGAGACCGACACCTTCGGGGCGACCTCAACGGTCTTGGCCGAGTACGACATCCAAGACAAGGCCTTTGAGCTCAACAAGCGGGCCGCGGAGCTTGCCCGTGAAATGGCGGCGGCCTACTCAACGCCTGAGAAGCCCAGGTTTGTGGCCGGATCGATGGGTCCGACGACGAAGCTGCCAACCCTTGGGCACATTGGCTTCGATGAGATGCGCGACTCCTTTGCGGAGCAGGCCGAGGGCCTGATCGCAGGAGATGTCGACCTGTTCATCGTTGAAACCTGTCAGGACGTCCTGCAAATCAAGGCGGCCCTCCAGGGCATTGAACAGGCCTTTGCCAAAACAGGTGAACGGCGTCCCCTGATGGTCAGCGTGACCATGGAGACCACCGGCACGATGCTGGTGGGCTCGGATATTGCCGCTGTCGTGGCGATCCTTGAGCCCTTTCCGATCGATGTTCTCGGCCTGAACTGCGCGACCGGCCCCGAGCAGATGAAGGAGCACGTCCGCTACCTCTCGGCCCATAGCCCCTTCGTCGTCAGCTGTATCCCCAACGCGGGATTACCCGAGAACATTGGCGGTGTGGCGCACTACCGCCTCACACCCACAGAGATGAAGATGCAGCTGATGCACTTCGTCGAGGACCTGGGTGTCCAGGTGATCGGTGGCTGCTGCGGCACGACTCCGGCCCACATTGCGGCCCTGGCGGAGCTCGCTTCTGAACTGCAACCTGCAGAACGCAGCGTGCGTGGAAGCACTGAGCCGGATGCTGATGCTCCACGGCCAGCCCTGCAGTACGAACCCTCAGCCAGTTCGATCTACGGCGTTACCCCCTATCTGCAGGACAACTCCTTCCTGATCATTGGTGAACGGCTGAATGCCAGTGGCTCCAAGAAGGTCCGGGAGTTGCTGGCTGAAGAGGACTGGGATGGTCTGGTTTCCGTCGCCCGGGGGCAGGTCAAGGAGAACGCCCACGTTCTCGATGTCAACGTCGATTACGTCGGCCGCGATGGCGAGGCCGATATGCATGCCTTGGTGAGCCGTCTGGTCACCAACGTCAACCTTCCCTTGATGCTCGACTCCACGGAGTGGCAAAAGATGGAAGCTGGCCTGAAGGTGGCCGGTGGCAAGTGCATCCTCAACTCCACCAACTACGAAGACGGTGACGAGCGCTTTTTCAAAGTGCTGGAACTGGCGCGTGACTATGGCGCTGGTGTGGTGGTCGGCACCATTGATGAGGAGGGGATGGCCCGCAGCGCAGAGCGCAAATTCGCCATCGCACAACGCGCTTACCGGGACGCCCTGGAATACGGCATTCCAGCCCATGAAATCTTCTACGACCCTCTAGCGCTGCCCATCTCAACGGGCATCGAAGAGGACCGTGAGAACGGCCTCGCCACCGTCCAGGCGATTCGCATGATTCGCGAAAACCTCCCGGGCGTCCATGTGGTTCTCGGTGTCAGCAACGTCAGTTTCGGCCTGTCACCTGCGGCTCGCATCGTTCTGAACTCCGTCTTCCTGCACGACTGCTGTGAGGCGGGCATGGATGCGGCCATCGTGAGCCCTGCGAAAATCCTCCCCCTGATCAAGATCAGTGAGGAGCACCAGCAGGTCTGCCGCGATCTGATCAATGACCGCAGGCGCTTTGAGAACGGCGTCTGCGTCTATGACCCGCTGACGGAGCTCACCACGCTGTTCGAGGGCGTGTCCACCAAGGAAGCCCGCGCCTCCGGTCCCTCCTTGGCAGACCTTCCGGTTGAGGAGCGGCTCAAGCAGCACATCATCGATGGCGAGCGCATTGGCCTTGAGGATGCCCTGCGTCTTGCGCTTGAGACCTACAAACCGCTGCACATCATCAACACCTTCCTGCTTGATGGGATGAAGGTGGTAGGTGAACTCTTCGGCTCCGGCCAAATGCAGTTGCCTTTTGTGCTTCAGAGTGCCGAGACGATGAAGTCTGCGGTGGCTTTCCTGGAGCCATTAATGGACAAGGTGGAGGGTGAGAGTTCAGCGAAAGCGAAGTTCTTGATTGCCACTGTCAAAGGCGATGTCCATGACATCGGCAAGAATCTCGTTGACATCATCCTCACGAATAACGGCTACGAGGTGATCAACCTGGGCATTAAGCAGCCCGTCGAGGCCATCATTGAGGCGCAGCAGAAGCACAACGCTGATTGCATTGCCATGAGTGGGTTGTTGGTCAAGTCAACGGCCTTCATGAAGGACAACTTGGCTGCGTTCAATGAGGCAGGGATCAATGTCCCTGTGATCCTTGGTGGTGCTGCGTTGACCCCTCGCTTTGTCAATAAGGACTGCCGTGAGGTTTATGCCGGTCAGGTGATTTACGGCCGCGATGCGTTTGCTGACCTGCGGTTCATGGATGCCCTCGTGACCGCCAAAGCGGATGAGCAGTGGGACAACGCCAAGGGGTTCCTGGGTGCGATTCCCGAGGGCCTTGGTCTGGACAATGCTGGCGAATCTGACGGTCAGCCAGAGGGCTCTGGCGGCAAGGCAGCGGCTGAATCGACTCCCGCTGCGCTAACTCCCGTCTCAACGGAACGCTCCGAAGCCGTCCCTGAAGAGCCAGCCCTCACCCCTCCGTTCTGGGGAAGTCAGGTCCTGCGGGAAGACGCGATCGACATCGAATCTGTCTTCGCCTACCTGGATCGCAATGCCCTCTTCGCCGGGCAGTGGCAACTGCGCAAGGCCCAAGGACAGTCCCGCGAGGACTATGAGGCCATGCTCGCTGAGAAGGCTGAGCCGGTCCTCGCCCACTGGAAGCAGCGCTGCATCGATGAGGCCCTGCTGAGCCCTCGGGTGGCCTACGGCTACTACCCCTGTGGCCGTGATGGAAATGCCCTTGTGGTGCTTAACCCTGAGCAACACGACCAGGAGCTCGGACGCTTTGAGCTGCCGCGCCAGCGATCAGGCAACCGCTACTGCATCGCTGATTTCTATCGCGACCTCGCCCCCGGGGCCACAGACGTGCTGCCGATGCAGGCGGTGACCATGGGTGAGCGGGCCACCGAATTCGCCCAGGAGCTCTTCAAGGGCGATCAGTACAGCGACTACCTGTACTTCCATGGACTTGGCGTTCAAATGGCAGAGGCCTTGGCCGAATGGGTCCATGCCCGCATTCGCAGCGAGCTGGGCTATCCGGACCCCGCAGACATGCCCCTGCGCGATGTCTTAGCTCAGCGCTATCGCGGCAGTCGCTACTCCTTTGGTTATCCCGCCTGCCCCAACGTCCCGGATTCCCGTCAACAGCTCACCTGGCTGGGTACGGATCGCATTGGGTTGAGCATGGACGAGAGCGACCAACTGGAGCCCGAGCAGAGCACCACAGCTCTGGTCGCCCTGCACAGCCAGGCTCGCTATTTCTCCGCTTAGGGTCAGGGCCCCTCACCCTTGACCGATGGCCATTGCCGGACCTGGCGGCGTCGATGCTGCAATCGCCTCAGGCATTGATCTCGATGGAAGCCCGATCCCTCAGGAGATGCTGGCCCTCTACAACGAGGTGATGGATCTGGAGAGTCAACGGGCCCGCAGCGGCGTCAAAAAATCAATGCGGAACCGTGTGGTTAAAACCGGCTCGAAGCACTTTGACCAACAGACCCTCGATGCACGCCTCAAGGCGGCTGGCTGGGATGGCCTGAAGGACAAAGAGGTCGCCTTCTTCTACGGCTGAATCAGCCGCAGAGATTTTCCATGGTGTCGATCACTTCCTGTTGGAACTCCTCGAGGTCAGAGGAGTCCGATAGATCGACACCTTCTCCAGCCGCGTTCTGAGCTAACTCCTGGAAGTGGAATGCGCCCTCGCCGTTGGCCAAGAACTCAATGGCAGAGCTCTCGCCGCTCTCCTTGAAGGCATCGCAAAGGGCCAGGAAGGCGCCGTCTTCGGTGAAGTCCCAGCTCATGTAGGGGGGTTGGCTGAATGACCTTTAACGCCTTACCCCCCGATCCCGTCAACCTCCCCGGCGGTTTTGTTCCACTCCTTCGTCAGAATTGACGTCATTCACCGGCTGAAACCGGGCACAACCCAACGATGAACGCAGCTGAGACCACGTCCCTCAACGTTCTTGGAGAACCGTTGCAGGAGTGTGGATGTGACCCGATGACTGGCTGGTTTCGCGACGGCAGCTGCCGCACCAACGCAGCGGATTTGGGGCGTCACAGCGTCTGTTGCGTCGTCAATGAACAATTCCTCAGCTACTCGAAGGCTCAGGGGAATGATTTGACGACCCCGATGCCCGCCTATGGCTTCCCCGGGCTCAAACCCGGTGACCATTGGTGCGTCTGTGCAGCCCGTTGGCTCGAGGCCTACCAAGACGGCATGGCCCCACCCGTCCGCCTCGCAGCTTGTGAGGACTCCAGCCTGGACGTGATTCCCCTCGAGCTGCTTCAGGCCCACGCGGCGGACCAGTGACCGCCCTCAGCATCGGTGTCCTGGGCCTTGGGGCTTGGGGGCAGACCCTTTCTGATTTGTTCAGCCGCCAGGGGCACCAGATCAAGGTTTGGAGCCGCCGCAGCGGAGGGTCCCCTCTCGAAGCGATACGTGCTGTCGATTTGGTGCTGGTGGCCGTCTCCCTTGCAGGGAGCAAGCAGCTGGCCACAGACCTAGCTGGGGACTGGGACCTGCGAGTGCCGCTGCTGAGCTGTAGCAAGGGGCTCGACCCCGAGACCCAGCTCACCGCAAGTCAGATCTGGCAGGCCGCTAATCCCGAGCTCAACCCTCTGGTGCTGAGTGGTCCCAACCTTGCGACTGAATTGGCCCAGGGCTGCCCGGCGGCGAGTGTTTTGGCCGGGGTGGAGCTCGATCGGGTTCAGCAGCTGCAGCGGCAGCTCAGCTCCGATCAGCTGCGGCTTTATGCCAGTGCCGATCCGCTTGGAGTGGAACTCGCGGGTGCGCTTAAAAACGTGATGGCGATCGCGGCTGGTATCTGCGATGGCCTGCAGCTCGGAGCCAACGCCAAGGCCTCGTTGCTCTGCCGGGGGATGGCGGAGATGGGACTGGTGATTCAGAACCTGGGGGGAGAGCAGGGCAGCCTCTACGGGTTGGCGGGTCTGGGTGATCTCTTGGCAACAGCGAACAGCCCCCTCAGCCGGAACTACCGCTTTGGTTTGGCCCTGGCGGGAGGGGCCAGTGCCAGCGAAGCCCAAGCCAGCGTTGGCGCCACTGTCGAGGGATTCAAGACTGCCCAGGCTGTTGCGGCACTGGGCGAGCGCCACGGCTGGTCCCTACCGATCTGCCAGCAGGTGGTGCGTACGGCAGACGGCCGAAGTAGCCCCCAAGAGGCGGTTCATGCCTTAATGCAGCGGTCCCTTCGTGATGAGCAGGCCTAGCGCTGGATGCCTGAGCTTCCTTCCGATCCAACGGCGCGGCGGGCTCTGCTGATCGAGGCGTTTGCTGATGGTCCCCTGTGCGGCAACGGCGCAGCGGTGGTGGAACTGCAGGAGGCGGCCAGCCCAGAGTGGATGCAGGCCCTGGCGGGCAGTTTGAAGCAATCTGAGACGGCCTTTCTTTGGCTGAACCCCAGGCAGCAGTGGTGCATTCGCTGGTTCACACCAACCTGTGAGGTGCCCCTCTGCGGCCATGCAACGCTGGCCGCAACCCTGGCCCTGCAGCACTGGAACCTGGTTCCAGTAGGAGACGAGCTCCGCCTGGCGAGCCGAAGCGGTGGCTTAGCGGTTCGCGTTGATCCGCAGGTGAGGGGAGCTGCCTCCCTGGTGCTGCCCAGCGAACCCCTCATCCATGAGCAGGCACCGAGCTATCTGAGGCAGGTTCTGGACAGCGACGTCTTGGGCTACTGGCGCTCGAACTTGGGCTATCGCGTCGTACTCGTGGACAGCGCGCTGATCCTGCGGGAGCTCCGGGGGGTGAGTGAGCGCCTCGAAGGGGCTGATCGTCAAGGTCTGGTGGTGATGCAGGCCGGGAGCTCCGCTGAGCTCTTTGGCCAGACCTGCGACTACCAGCTGCGCTTCTTTGCCCCAGGCCTCGGCATTGAGGAGGATCCGGTAACGGGTTCAGCCCATGCCCTCGTCGCCCCCTGGTGGGCCGATGCGCTCGGCAAGTCCACCCTGCACGGCTGGCAGCCCTCGGCCCGCTGCGGCGGGATGCGCTGTGAGCTCCAGGAGGGTTACCGCGTGCGCCTCAGTGGTCTGGGCCATGTCCTCTGGTCAGGCTCAGTCGCAGCCGGCCCTCCAGGGCATGTTCCAGGCGACTGGAGCGTCTGCAGTCAGGACTGAGTGGCGCTTTAATCAGATCTGGCCTTGGTCAAGGAGATGGGCGTTCTGGGGCGCTACGGCACAGCAGCGCTGCGCTGCAGCGACGTGGCTGAAGCCAACGGTGCGCTGGTCCCCCTGGATACCGCTGTGGAAGGCCTTGCGCGCTGCGAGCCATTCGTCATTCGCCGACTGGAATCGGCCACACCGAAACATCTGCGCCGGGAGGGGCCCAAGCCAAATCCCTTTCTTCCCTGGGATCAGCGCCTGGAGGTGGAACGACTCGGAAGCAGCCACCTGTTGCTGCTGAACAAGTTTCCCGTTCAACGGGGCCACCTGCTCTTGATCACGCAGCAGTGGAGGCCGCAGGCCGGATGGCTTGAGCCTGCCGACTGGATGCAACTCGCGGCCGTGGATGCCTGCACCAGTGGTCTTTGGTTTTTCAATAGTTGCCCCGAAGCCGGGGCGAGCCAGCCCCATCGCCACCTGCAGCTGCTGCCGCGGGAGCCGTCTGAGGTCTGTTGTCCCCTCGACAGCGCTATCCGGGCCCAACTGGCTGGATTGGAGGATCCCTGGCCCTGGCGCTATCGCGTGAGTCACCGGACCGCACCGGCTGGGGCTGAAGCGGCGGTGGAACTCGAGCGCCTCTACCTCGAGCAAACGGAGAGCTTGGGTCTTGGGCAACCGTCGATGTCCGAGCACCCAGGAGCTCCCTACAACGTGCTGATCAGCCCCGACTGGTTCATGACCGTGGCCCGCACCAGGGAGCACGCGGCGGGGTTCAGCGTGAATGCCCTTGGTTTTGCTGGCTACCTACTGCTCACGAACGGCTCCGATCGGGATTGGCTCGAGCGCCATGGTCCTTTGGAGCTGCTGCGAACGGTGGCTCAACCTCGGTGAATTCACCGACGACGCGGGGGACGGGTCAAGGTTTTGCTGAAGCAAGCACACCTTGTTTCCATGCCCACCACGCGGGAGCAGGCCGCAGAAGTTAAGCGGCATCGCGGTCTTGTCCTCGGAACAGCACGGCACTACGCCCAGCGCTGCAGGGAACCCGTCGACGATTTGATCCAGGCTGGCTGGGTCGGTTTCCTCAGGGCCTCAGCGCGGTTTCAGCCAGGACCTGACCGCAGCCTTGGTGCCTATGCCAAGCCCTTTGTCCGCGGCGCAATCCTTCGGCACCTCAGAGACAACAGCCGGCTGGTGCGCTTGCCCCGATCTGTTCAGGATCGGTTAGCGCAGTTGAACAAGATTGAGGCCGCTACTGGCAACCAAGCAACAGTGGGCTTAGGCCGCCGACTGGGCTGGAGTGAGACAGCCTTGCGTGTCCTGCAGCAGGCCGAACAGCTAGAGAGGCTCGATTGGCTTGACCCTGAGCGCTGTGAGGGGATCGCAGCCATGGACGACGAGACAGACCCGTTGCTGCCACGGGCAATGGCGCAGTCCTGGTTGGCGTCGATCCAGCAACGCCACAGTCAGGTTGTGGAGCTTGTGGTCTTGGAGGGCTACAGCCTGCGCCGGACCGCTGGTCTGCTGGGGATCAGCTCCGCAACGGTCCGGCGCAGGCTTCACGCTGGACTGGAGGAGCTCAGGACTCGCTGGAATCCTGCATTTGGCGCTCGAGGGTGCTCAGGGCCGCATTGATCGCCGCCAGCTGACGCTCCAGACCGTCGCGCCAGAAGGTCAACATCTGATGCTTGCGCTCTTGGTGACGGCGACGCATCTGGGCCGGAGAACCCGCATCAGCGCAAGCAAAGAACGGAGGAATCATGGAGAATGCTTGAGTTCAATCGTTCTAGCCAGCAGCAGTGGTTTGCCGCGACAGGCGGCAGGAGCATCAGCCTCTGTGTTGATTTCGATCAGCCGGAGATAAAAGAATTCGGAGCAGCAACGCACCCCACCGCCAATCATTCGCACGTTGAGAGCAGTTGGTCCCATAGGTCTGATGAGACCCCTCGCAATTGCTCTCGTTGGCGGCGTGTTGATCGCCCCTATCCCGGCTCAAGCCGATGTGGCCTTGATGGCCGGCCAGCAGGCCCGGCCGCTGCAGGGTGCGTTCAACACCGTTCCGGTCCTGCACTCCAACCAACCGGAGGAGGTGCATGGACCAGGCATCCTGGTGACGACAACACCCGGACAGACCATTGCGGCGGAGACGGGACAACCCCTTGCCAACGCCACTTACACCTTTAACGGTGAGTTCGGCCTTCACGTTCACCACAAGTACTACCCGAATGACAAGAGCCGCATGGGTAGCGGTGGTGGACGCCGCGGTGAACTCACCCTGGCCACCCTGCTGATCAACCCCAGCAGTCAGCCCGTTCACATTCGCTTTGAGAAAGGGGCTGTCCGCAACAGCTTTGAAGCGCCCTACCAGTCCGACAATCTGATGGGCGTGAAGCCTCTCGGCCATCGCCCATGGAACACCGGGCCAGGGGACGCGACAGCCGTGCAAATGCTGCGCGGCAAGCTGGACCGGAGACTGGCCGATGAGATCACCATCCCCGCCCGCAGCAGGATTGTTCTCTTCAGCACTCAACTCCCAGCCAAGGGCATTGCCAATGGACTGCTGAAGGGACGAAGCGATGGACCGTTCCAGATGGCTGTGGTGGCCGCCGAGGATCCCCAGTCCGATGCAGATCTGATCGCTGTCCTGGATCAACGGCGTTTGGCACCGGGTCGGGTTTACCTCAGCCGGATTCGCCAAATTGAAAACGGCACGGTCTTCTCACGGGTGGCGGGCGTCGCCATTGGCGACGAATACACCGCAAGCGTGTCCCATGACCTCCAGCAAGGTGCACTGCACGTGCCCCTCACCAGCACCAACCGCCACCATTTCGGCACCGGGGAAGTTCAGATCAATCCCCTGGTCACCCGAATGGTTGATTCCTCGTTAAACAACGTCGGGACCTACGGGGTGCGCTTTGACGTCACCATGAATCTCACGGGCACAGGCCCCCACAAGTTGGTGCTCAGCCATCCCACGATCAATGGCCGAGGCAAATTCACCGCCTTCCGCGGCTCAATCCGCATCGAAACATCCGATGGATACCAAGAGGTCCACGTCGGGATGAAGTCCGGCGAAAGCCTCCCCATTGCCGACCTTTATCTACGGCCGGGTCAGAGCAATCCCGTCAAGGTCAGCCTGGTCTATCCAGCGGATGCAACCCCTGGGCACCTGCTGAGCGTGGTTTCGGACCAGCAATTGGCCAATCTCAAACAACGGGAGACGATGACTGCGGTCGCTGCTGCCGCCACAAAACAAAGCCCACCCGAGGTTCCCGTAGCGGCGATCAAGTCACCAGTCTTTGAGCCTGTGACGATCAGGCCGGCTGCGCCACCTGTCGTCGCTCCCCCGCAATGGGTCGAGCCCCCACCGGCACTTCCCAATCTGGAGGGCGTTTCTGCCGCAGTGATCAACCCGACACGCATGAGTGAGAGCTTGATGCTCCGCTACCAGCAGGCTGTCGAGGCCCAACAAAAGATGATGAACTCCCTGTTGGGTCGATAACCTCAACAACAGTTCCCGAGCCTGAGTGAGCCAGCGAGAGACCGACAAACGGCGGATCTCGCTGGAACTCAGCGAGGAGCTTTTGGACTGGATCGACGGGCTGAAAGGTCAGCTCGGCTTGCGCAGCCGCGGCGCCACGGTTGAACGCCTACTTCAGGAAGTCAGGGGATCCCAGGACGAGGACGCAGACCAGGACGACTCCTCGCAATCGCAGCCTCACAAGACTCCGGAGGGGGAGGAACGGGACTCACTCGAGGTCGAAGAAGAGCAGAGACCCATTCCCCTCGACGAAGACCTTTCAATTGTTCTCGTGCACTCAGGCTTAGTCGCACAGCGAGACCAGAGCCGTGTCTCATCCGAGAGCAGTGAGGTTTTGCGGGAGGGGTCCCCGGAGCCTCCTGCCGCCACAGGCGGCATTCAGCTTCCCGGCTTCGTGCGCAAGCAAGCCAAGCGCGTCAAGCAAACCCTCGACGCGCCTCCCCGCGCGGCGACGCCTGACGCCACGTTGGCCCTGATCCACCGGCTTGAACTGGAACAAGCCATGCAACAGGTCGCCTCGCACTGGAGCGAGGTCTACGGCCAAGCGCCAACGGAGGCTGCGCTGGAAGCGGCCATGGTCTGGCTCGGCCGGGATATCTGGCCGCAATCGGGGGACAGCGACGGACGTCCCTTCGGCTGGAACCTGGTTCAACAGGTGATGTTCTCCTATGCGCCCGAGTGGGAGGAGGGGACCCCGACCCTTGAGCGCGTGATCGTTGCTGCGGGAATCCTTGAGGACCCCTTTGGTGGATCAACGCTGGCCGCACGTGTTCCGAGCTTGATCACACGCTTCGTCCAGCGTCACCGAAGCCGCAGCAAGCGAAGCACCTCCTTTGATGCCATCGACAACAGCATGACGGTGCACAGCGCCCTGAAGATGCTCCAGCTCGCCACGGTCGCCGATCGCCCCTACAGCCTGCGGGAGATCAGGGAGGCCTACCGCACCCAAGCCGTCAGCCATCACCCTGATGCCGGCGGATCAGCTGATGCGATGCGTCGCCTCAACGAGGCCTACCAGTTCCTCAAGGAGCGCTATCGCGACGTTGCCTAATCACAGGTCGCAGACGAGACTCGTCGCCGGTCTTGAGATGCGACGATTCTCAGACACTAAAGCAGTGTGGATTAGTTCTTTATAGATAGGCATTTGTCGTTGTTTTGGCTGCACGAGGCAATGCATTGACAGCCTGCACAAGACCGAGCATTCAGGCGATGTCCTTGCATCTCACCAGCACTGTCCAACACTCTGGACAACGCTCAAGAAGTCAGTTCAGGCCTGCTTTCCCAAAGGCGCGTACCTGCTGTAGACACAGGTACGCGTCTGATTCCTTCTGGGTATCGGCTCATTTCCGGTGTTTTCCGGCAAAACCAACTCGATCGTCTCCTATTGGTCCTACTGAGGGTCTAGGCCTGGAAGGCCACTGCGACCCACGAGAAGAGCTTCGGTAAAAGTCTGCGCAAGTCCAGCCAGAGGCATTCGAGGAGTGTTTCAGTCGGTACGCCTGAGACGCAGTTCAGGTCTTGTGATGAGGAGATGATGGGACTGACAATGTCGCGCTGTTTCTCACCCTTTCGGTCGTGCAGAGAATGAGTCTCAGGCAACCCATTAGACCAGCGCGCTGAGACTATGCACGCGTCTCATCCAGGACAAGAGCGACATGTCTAATCCTGTGAGTGAGCATGAAAAAAGCCGGCGTGTGCCGGCCGATGACTCAAGAGGGATGAAGCTCAGCAGGGGGTCTGCATTCCTTGAATCAAGAAATCGAAGTAAGGAGCGGCGACGGCAGCATCCTCTTGGCTGAGCAGCACCAGAGCGGCTTCCTTCATGCAACGCATGGATTCGACCATGCCGGGCATCGGAACACCGAGGCTGTTGTACATCTCACGAGCACCCTCGAGGCCAATCTTCTGAATCAGCTCGGTGCTCCCAGCCAGGACGCCGTAGGTGACCAGACGCAGGTACCAGCCGAAGTCGCGCAGGCACTGGGCCCGTTGCTTAGAGCCGTAGGCGTTGCCGCCAGGTGCGACGTATTCGGGCTTACGGCTGAAGAGCTGCTTCGAGGCTTCGTCAACGATCTTCTTTTCGTTGTCAGTCAGGATCCGGACAACGGAAAGGCGATTGGAGCCGGTGGAGAGGAACTCCACCATGGAGCGCAGCTCACCGCCGGTGGGATAGCGGAGCTGATCGTCTGCCTGAAGGATCAGATCGCGTACGACGCTCATCGAAACCACCATTGACCCAGCCACTGTATCCAGGACAAGCGCTGAAAAGCCCCGCTCTGAGCAGGTGTTTACGCACCGATAGGGTCAAAGAAGGACGGCAAGCGGGTGATGGCAGCAAGCAAGGTGCAGTTGGGCTCAACCATCGAGGTCCTGGTCACAGGGCTGGGCCATGAGGGCCAGGGCGTGGGCCGCTGGATGGAAACCGCTGTGTTTATCCCCGGGGCACTGCCTGGTGAAACGGTTCAAGCCCGTGTGCGCCGTTGTGCCAAGCGGCATCTGGAGGCTGATCTGCTGGAGGTCAGTCAGGCGAGTCCCGAACGGGAAAAGCCGCCGTGCATCCTTGCGGAGCGCTGTGGAGGCTGCAGCCTGCAGCACTGCTCCAGTGCGATGCAGCTGGAGTTGAAGCGGGACCTGGTGCAGCAGAGCCTGAGCCGGCTGGCCAAATTGGAGACCAGCGTTGAGGCGGTTTGGGGCTGTGAGCAGGGCTTTGGATACCGAAATCGCGCCCTCATCCCACTGGAGCGCGCGGAGGACGGCCGCTTGAGGGCGGGCTACTACAGACGCGGCAGCCACAAGATCGTCAATCTCAATCACTGCCCGGTCCTTGATCCAAGGATCGATGCCTTGATTGAGCCAATCAAGAAGGATTTGGAGAAGACCGGCTGGCCCGTTGATGTGAACCTCAGCGCCAAAGGCGGGCTGCGTCATCTGGCCCTACGGGTGGGATCAGCAACGGGGGAAATCCTGATCACGCTGGTGAGCAGCCACCGGCAACTCAAGGGACTTGAGTCCCTGGCCCAACGCTGGATGGAGCGATGGCCGGAGGTCGTCGGGGTCGGGCTCAACGTTCAGCCGAAGGCCTCCAACGTCGTAATGGGCCCAGAGACTGACCTGATCGCCGGACGCGCCTGGCTACTTGAAATCTTTGATGGCATTGAGCTGCGCATCGCAGCCGACACCTTCTTTCAAGTCAACACAGCCCAAGCGCAGCGGCTGGTTGAACCACTGCGGCAATTCTTTGCTGCAGGGAAGAGCGCAACGGTGATCGACGCCTACAGCGGAATCGGGACCTACAGCCTGCCCTTGGCACGCTCTGGCCTGAAGGTTCTGGGCCTTGAGGTGCATCCGTTATCGGTCAGCCAAGCCACGGCCAATGCCGAACGCAACGGGATCACGACCGCCTTTTTTGAACAGGCTGACGTGGCCGCGGTGCTGGCCGAGCGGTTGAAGATGACCGGATCCCTCCTGGTGGATCCGCCCCGCAAGGGACTGAGTGCCGAGGCGCTCGGCGCCATCCTTGATGGCACTCCAGATCGGTTGGCCTACATCAGCTGCAATCCCTCGACCCTGGCGAGGGACTTACAGCAACTCTGCGGTGAAGAAGGCGGCTACCGCCTTGAGACGGTTCAACCGGTTGATTTCTTCCCTCAGACGAGCCATGTCGAGACCCTGGCCCTACTGACCCACAGCGGTTCAGCCGCGTAGCTGGGCACCGAACTGCTTTTCGAGGGCCGCACGGATTTTCTCGTGCGCCTCGTCGACCTCGGTGTCCTTGAGCGTGCGCTTGGGATCCCGATAGCGCAAGCGGAACGCCTGGCTGCAGGAGCCTTGCGCGACCTGCTCTCCGTCGTAGCGGTCCACCAGTTCAGCCTGCTCCAGGAGGGGCTTGCCCGCCTTGCGGATCGCATTCAACAGCTGAGCGCTGGCGGTGTCCGTTGGGACCACAAGGGCGAGATCGCGCTCGGAGGCGGGCACCGTGGCAAAGGGGGCAAAGCTGGGTTGCCAGCGATTGCGCCGGGTCGCCGCACTCAACAGCGCGCCAACCTCCAATTGGAAGAGATAAGTGGTGGCCGGTAGATCGAACTGCTCCGCAAGGGCCGGATGGATCTGACCGAAATACCCCAGTGGCCGCCCTTCAACCACGATCTGGGCTGCACGACCGGGATGGAGCAGCGGATGATCACTCAACCGCCTGTCCTCCAAGGGCAGCTTCAGGGCGGCGAGTGCTGATTGGAGAACACCACGGGCACTGAAGTAATCAGGCGCTTGGGGCTTGCCGCTTTGGCTCCAGAGCTCGGCCTGACGGGAACCACAGATCACACCAGCGAGGTGTTGGCTTTGCGGTGAACCCTGGGCCTTGGCATCAAACACATTGCCAATCTCGAAGGCCCAAAAACCGCCACGACCAGCCTTCAGGTTGCGCTGCGCCGCCGAAAGCAGGTCATCGACCAGGCTGTCGCGCAGGTGGCTGTAGTCGGCCAACAACGGATTGGCGAGGGCGACGCGGCGGCTGGGATCAGCACCCGGACGGTCGACCTCTGCAGGGCCGAGGGACAGGCTGCAGACCTCCTGGAGACCAGCGCTAGCCAAGAGGCGGCGCAGCCGGCGCTCGGCCTCCTGCAGCGGGGTCAGCCCCCCCGGGGCAATGGGGTCCGGCAGGTGACTGGCGAAACGGTCGTAGCCCACCAAGCGGGCAACCTCCTCAATCAGATCCACCTCCCGTTGCAGGTCCATGGCCCGGGCAGGCGGAACCTGCACCAACCAACCCTCCTCGCCGGCCTGAAGGCTGCAGCCCAGGGCCTCGAGGATCCGCTCGATCTCCGCATCCTCTAGATCGATCTCCTCGCCATCGGCCGTGACCACAGGACCGAGGAGGTTGTGCAATGCGTCGCGGCGTAGCTCGAGTGGCGGCTTGGCTCCCTCGACACGTTGATGCAGCCAGCGACCGTCCAGTTGGGCCCCGCAGATCTCCTGCAGCAAGGCCACGGCGCGGTCGGCGGCAGACAGGGTGACTTCGAGCGGCAGGCCCTTTTCAAAGCGACTGCTGGCGTCGGTCCGCAGCCCCAAGCTGCGGGCGCTCTTGCGGACGGTCTGGGGAGCAAACATCGCCGCCTCGAGCCAGATCGATGTGGTCTTCTCCTGAACAGCCGACGCGTCACCGCCCATGACACCGGCCAGCGCAATCGCGTGGTCCGCGTAGCTCACGACCCAGGCGTCTTCACTGAGGCTGTGGTCGCTGCCATCGAGGGTCGTGAAGGCTTCGCCAGGACGGCCAGCGCGGAGATCGATCGCCGCTGGGTCGAGGCGGCCTTCGCTCAATTGGGCCAGTCGATCTGCATCAAAGGCATGCAGGGGCTGTCCCTGCTCCAGCATCACCAGGTTGGTGATGTCCACGACGTTGTTGATCGGCCGGAGACCAGCACGCTCGAGTCGGCTCTGGAGCCAACGGGGCGAGGGGCCGACCTTGAGGCCCGAGAGGGCGGTCAGACTGAACAGGCCGCCGTCTTCGATGCGGTCTTGAACATCGGCGCCCACAGGCAGTGCCTCGGAGCTGACCACCGGTGCTGCGGAGGGCAGGTTGAGGGTTGCCCCAGTCAGTGCAGCCACCTCGCGGGCGATGCCGAGCATCGAGAGACCATCGGGGCGGTTGGCGGTAATCGCCAACTCCAAGACCTGATCGTCGAGACCAAAGAGGGGGCCAACCGGGCTGCCGATGGCCGGAACGGACTCAAGGGCCTCCTCGAGAACAACAATTCCGTCCGAGCTATCGGCCAACCCGAGCTCTGAGAGCGAGCAGATCATTCCGCTGCTGGCGACCCCGCGCAGCTCTGCGGGCTTGATCTTTAAATCGACGGCCGGCAGGTAGGCCCCCACGGTGGCGACGGCGACGTGAATGCCGGCGCGCACATTTTTGGCTCCACAGACGATCTGTAGCGGAGCTTCAGCGCCGACTGAGACCGTGCAGACGCTCAGCTTGTTGGCGTCCGGGTGGGGTTCCCGCTGCTCAACAAAACCAACCACCACCCCTGCTGCACGGGCGGCCAGATCGGTGATCTCCTCCACCTCGAAGCCGGCAATCGAGAGCTTCTCAGCGAGAACGTCCGGTGCCAGATCGCAGGCCACCAGCTCCCGGAGCCATTGGAGCGAGACCTGCATCTGACACGGGCAAACAGAGCGTCGACTTTAAAGAGGCAAGACACCAGGCCAGGTCAGGCGACAAGGTATGGTTGTCCACTGTCCAATCGCATCGCACAAGCGGCGCAACGTCCTTTATGGCTAAGAACAAGGGCGTCCGGATCGTGATCACTCTCGAGTGCAC